>CAZYGP010000103.1:1929-7413 GCA_964647265.1 uncultured Acidimicrobiaceae bacterium
GCTCGCGGACACGGACGATCCACCCTCCGCCGGGAACCGGCTCGATCGCGTAGCCATCGTGGCGATGGACCGATCCATCGACCGTCCATCCGGGTACCGTCATGAGTGGACCTCCGGACCCCTCCACCCCATCGTACGCCGGTGCCCTCTCTCGCACCATGGGCAACCTCCGTTCTCGGTCCCTGGGTTCCACCCCGGCTGGAGGTCCGTTACGGCGAGAACGAGGATGTCAGGGGTGCGACAACCCCGTCGAACCGAAACCCGCTTCGCCTCGGGTCGTTTCGTCCAGATCATGTCCTGACACATACTCCGGTCGCTCGACGCGGGTGATGACGAGCTGCGCGATGCGGTCACCCGGCGTGATGTCGAACGTCTCTTCTGAGTGGTTGATGAGAGCAACCTTCACCTCACCGCGATACCCCGAGTCGATGAGCCCAGGAGAGTTGATGACCGTCACGCCCGACCGAATCGCCAATCCGCTCCTCGGTAGGACCAGGCCGGCGTATCCGTCGGGGATCGCCAGTGAGAACCCCGTTGCGACAAGGGCCCTCCCTCCCGGTGGTATGGAGACGGACTCACTCGCGGTCAGGTCGGCTCCCGCGTCGCCGTCGTGCGCGAACCTGGGTAGTTGGTGCATGGCATCCGTCGGGCGGACCGGTATCTTCATGGACGGATTCTCCCACGGAGTCACACCACAGTGTCCAGGAACACATCGAATGGCTCTCACGGTAGCGATGGAAGCTGGTTCCTCGAGGCCGTCGGTGCGAAGAAGAAGGCGGCGACGCCCATCGAGGCTGTCGCCGAGCTTCAGGAGGAGAATACGAGAACCGGCGAGGTGATCGCCAGAGGCGCGGAGTCGCCACGTTACATTGCGTTGACGTTCGACGGCGATCCTGGCACGTCGACCTCGTCGTTCGCACCCGTCCCCGTCCTCCCACGCCCGCCGGATCTCTCGGCACCGCTCGGCACCGTCGCCGCCTCCGGGGAACCCGGCGGTCCGGAGGCTGCGCCTGCGGATGCCCGGGTGGTCGATGGAGACCTCCCGGCAGTGTTGCGGTCCCGCCGGAACTTCCGGTGGCCGGTCGTGATGGCTCTCCTCCTTGTCATTGCGGGTATCAGTGCTGCTGCACTCTGGCTCCCGCGGTCCATCGACCGCCAAGCTGCGGTCATTCGCCAGGTCTACTACGACGAGGCATCGGGCCTCCGAAACTACCTCCCGATCGCACAGGGAGCACTCGACACCATCACCAACCCGGCGACCGAGGATTCCGCGATCTCAGGGTCCGTGCCGCTCATCGCCGAGTTCGCCTCATTCGCGCTCGGGCTGCAATCGGCGACGGCTGAACCCCTGCCCTCCGTCCTTCCCCTTGTGCCCGCGGACCCCATCGACGCGCTCGCTCCCCTGCGCTTCACGGGCTCGCTGCTCGGCGCATCCGGATCCGATCTCGCCGGGCGTCTTGCTGATGCCTATGTCTATCGCACGACGGTGCCACTCTTGCTCCAAACCGGCCCGCTCCCACTGATCGCCACGACACAGGAGCTCAACGAGGTGAGCGTCAGACTCGCAAGCTCCCTCGCCGAGGACGCCGGCGCGGCCTCCGACCTCCCCGATGACTCGACGCTCGACGCCGTAGCACTCCTCGCACGCGAGAGCCTCACACGCTACGCCGACTGGCAGGACGAGTACCTCGGTGCGCTTGCGACCGGGGATATCGCAACGGCGGAGATCCTCGTGGCCGAGATCGACACGCTCCGGTCGGCACTGGGGACTGCGAACGAAGAGGCCTTGCTCGTGGTGCGAACAGAGGTGGACAGCGGCATCGTGACCCTCGCCCGGGATCTCGAGGCATACATGGAGGACCTCAGTCGTCCGTAGCAGCGGCCTCGAAGTCCAGGAACGCGGCTTCCTTCTCGAAGTCGCTCGCTGTCTGGAACTCCTTGTAGACGGATGCGAAACGTAGGTAGCCGACCTCGTCGAGGTCCCTGAGCTCGTCGAGGACGATCCGTCCGATGTCATCGGCGTGGATCCACCCTTGGGACGTGTACGCAGCCCGTTCCACCGTTGCCACGAGATCGTCCACGGCTTCCTGGGGAACCGGGCGATCCGCCAACGTGATCTCCACGCCGAGGCGCACCTTCGATGCGTCGAACGGCTGACGTCTGCCATCACGCTTGATCACGACGACGACGGATGCCCGTTCGAACGTGGTGAATCGGTGCCCACATCGGGGGCAGGAACGTCGACGCCGTATCGCCCTGCCCTCCTCGGCAGGTCTGCTGTCGACGACGCGGGTGTCATCCGTCGTGCACATGGGGCAGCGCATCGACGGAGGGTACCCGTTGGGGGATCAGGACGTCCCGATAACCGGGATCTCGAGGACGACGCCTGCCTGAAGAACATCGCCGTCGAGCCCATTGATGCGTTCGATGGTGGCGATGATGGCCCTGGTGTCCCTGCCCTCAGGCCCGTGCTCGAGCGCGATTCCCCAGAGGGTGTCGCCCGGCTTGACCCGATAGTCGAAGGTGTCCGTGACCTCGCCGGTCGCCTGGGAGGCCGAGGTGAGGAGCAGGAACATGATCATCACGGTGATGGAGATGATGGAGAGCGCCCGTATCCGTGCGCTGTTCGTGATGCCCATTGCGTCCTACCCCTCGTTCCTCGGCTACCCAGTGCGAAAGGAGCGATGCTCCTCCTCCGAATGTATCGACAGGGTGTGACACGTTTTCGATGCCGTGCATCGTCTTCGAAGCCACCACCGAGCCGAACGTGTGTTCGGTCACAGGGGAAATGTATCGAACGTGTGTTCGTTTGTCAAGGTCGAACATATGTTTGGTCGTCACCGCCGATGCCGCTACGATGTCTGGGACGAACAGGAGGACCCTTTGCCCGATCGCAGCGCGCTGACCGACCGCCAATCACAGATCCTCGACCTCATCAGCAACACGGTCGCCAGGCGGGGTTACCCGCCGTCGGTTCGAGAGATTGGTGATGCAGTCGGGCTCAGCTCCCCCTCGACGGTGCACAGCCACCTCTCGACCCTCGCGGACGCCGGCTTCATTCGCAGGGATCCGACGAAGCCACGCGCCATCGAGGTCGTGTTCGACGACGGTGCGGTCCCGATCTCCAGGGCCGCGGTGCGAGACGTGCCCCTCGTGGGCCATATTGCGGCGGGAAGCCCGATTCTCGCCGAGGAGGACATCGAGGAGGTCTATCCCCTCCCGACCGAGCTCGTCGGCACGGATCCCGTGTTCATGCTCAGGATCCGTGGCGACTCCATGAGGGATGGCGGGATCTATGACAAGGACTACGTTGTCGTGCAGAAGCAGCCGACCGCCCGCAACGGTGACATCGTCGCCGCACTCGTCGACGGCGAGGAGGCGACGGTCAAGCGGTTCGAGCGCACCGACACAGGCGTCGTCCTCCATCCCGAGAACGACGCCTACGAGCCGATGATCCTGACGAAGGACGTCGAGATCCTTGGCGTTGTGGTGGCCGTCCTTCGTCGCCTGTGAGCCGAGTACGGTCCACGGCCACCGAGACCCGACCAGCCGACCGGCCCGACCGGCCCGACCGGCGCATCGTGTCAGGCCAGCGTTCCGGTGAACACCGTCTCGGCGGGCCCCTCCATCCACGCCCCCTCCTCGTCGAACGTCACGGTGAGGATCCCGCCCCTGAGGTGGACATCGATCGGCAGTGGAGTTCCGGCAACAGTGTGGGCGATGTACGCGGCTGCGGTCGCACCCGTCCCTGACGCCTGGGTCTCGCCGACTCCACGTTCCCATATCCGAGCCTTGATTCCACCTTCCTCGAGCACTTCGACGAACTCGACGTTGGTGCGATTGGGGAACATCGGATCGGTCTCGATCGCCGGACCGATATGCGCAACATCCTCAGCCTCCACGTCGTCGACAAGGAGTACCGCGTGGGGGTTTCCGATCGACAGTGGGTGGACGCTTCGTTGAGCCACCTTGAGGGTGCCCGCCCTCGACGCAACAGGAGTGCCGACGAATGCGAGCACCCTGTCGTCCTTCACTGTGACGGGATGCTCTCCCGCCGCCGTCTCGACGATGAACTCCCGACCTGCTACCCATCCACGCTCATGAGCCAGCCGGGCAACGCAGCGAAGGCCGTTCCCGCACATCTCGACCTCACCGCCATCGGCATTCCAGTACCGCATGCTCATCCGACCCGGATCGATCGGTTCGATGACGAGAACACCATCGGCCCCGACCCCCGTGAACCTCGCACACCACCGCTGCACCGCATCGGGCGTCGGTACGAATGGGCCGTCGATCACGATGAAGTCGTTCCCGAGCCCCTGAACCTTCACGAACTCCATCCAGCACGCTCCCCGATCTCATTGACGGCCGTCGCGAGCCTCCTGCTGTCATCATCCTGCCACGGCAGCCATGCAATGCGCGGATCGCGCCCGAAGAACGTCCGCTGACGCTTGGCGAGGGCCCGAGTGGCGGCAGTGGCACCTGCGACCGCATCGTCGAGGCTCACCTCTCCCCTCACATGCGCCAAGAGTTCCCGATAACCGACGGCCTGCGATGCCGTCGTTCCGAGCTCCTCGGCGAGCAACCGGACCTCGTCGACGAAGCCCTGATCGAGCATCACGTCGAAGCGCTCCTGGACGCGGAGCGCAATCCCGGCTCCGGGGTCCATTCCAAGGCCGACGAACGGAAACAGTGCCCGATACTCCGCAAGGGCTCGGGCCTCGGGTGACCTTGCCCGTTCCGACGGCGTGAGGCCAGTCAGCTCCAGAACCTCGAGGGCTCTCACGACCCTCCGCGGATTCTCCAGGTCGATGACGGAACCGACACGAGGATCCGACGACTCGAGGCGTGCTCGAAGCGCATCGTGGCCTTCCCCCTCCAGCGCCGAGCGGACATCGCGGTCGGTGGGCGCAAACGTCATGGGATCGACCATTGCACGAAAGTGGAGTCCTGAACCGCCGCAGATGATGACCCGCCCGTGAAGGTCGAGCTCCTCCTCGAGTGCCTCCCTGCCGACTTCCTGGAACCACCGTGCGGTCATCGCGGCGGAGGGCTCGAGCACGTCGATCATCCGGTACCGGACCCGGCGCCTCGTTGCGTGGTCCGGTTTCGCCGTGCCGATGTCCATGCCCCTGTACACCTGCATGGAGTCGACCGATATGATCGAGGCGCCGAATCGCTCCGCAGCGACCTCAGCAGCCTGGGACTTCCCGGCTGCCGTCGGGCCGACGATCGCAACGATGTTCAGTGGTTCATCTCCGCCTCGAGGTAATGCGGTGCAGCACGGGTGATGAGGGCTTCGAACACGGCCCCCGGTTCGAAGGTTCCCGGAACGTGCACGATCCGGTTCCCACGGGTACGGGTCGTGGCGATCGCTTCGTCACGCTTCGACTCCCCTTCGGCCATGACCTCCTCCACCCTTCCTACACGCTCGCGATTTCGCGCGAACGTGATCTCGTTCTGGAGTGCCACGAGGCGATCGAA
>CAZYGP010000104.1:0-7266 GCA_964647265.1 uncultured Acidimicrobiaceae bacterium
ATAGTGAGCTTCTGACTCAAGAGAGTCCGCGTCCGAGATGGTTCCGCGTTACCAGTGTGCGTCTGCGGTGAGGTTGGCACCGGTCCGTGGATTGGCTGATTCAGCAGTCTCCTTCGACGAGGCTCTTGGGTTCAAATCCCTCTCCCTCCGCTGATACTGGTGCTGCGGCAAGATGGTCCGCGTAGCAGACAGTTCCGCGTAGCCGGTGTGCGTCTGCGACGAGGTAGGCACCGGGCCGTGCAGATTCAGATGCCAAGTGCTCCTCCGACGAGACTCTTGGGTTCAAATCCCTCTCCCTCCGCAATAGTGAGCTTCTGACTCAAGAGAGTCCGCGTCCGAGATGGTTCCGCGTTACCAGCGTTCGCCTGCGGTGAGGTAGGCACCGGGCCGTGCAGATTCAGATGGCAAGTGCTCCTCCGACGAGACTCTTGGGTTCAAATCCCTCTCCCTCCGCGAATGCCGACGTTGCAGCAAGAGAGTCCGCGCCGCAGGTGGTCCCGCAGGATCAGTGTGGCTCTGCGATGAGGTAGGCACCGAGCCGTGGATCGGCGGATTCAGCCCGCTTCTGCGGCAGGACTCTTGGGTTCAAATCCCTCTCCCTCCGCCAAACGAGCATTCGCGTCGAGAAATCCGCGTCGGATGTGGTTGCGCGAACGCGCGGTTCTGGTGCAGCGAGGTTGGCACCGAGCCGTGTTGCGACGGGTTTGACGTGTAGCTGCGGAGAGACTCTTGGGTTCAAATCCCTCTCCCTCCGCGACTGCTGGTCTTGCCTCAAGAGGGTCCGCGTCGGAGGCGGGTTCTACTTGATCAGGTGGCGAGCACTGAAGTGGGAACCGGCTGAGGCGTGGGTCTTCGAGCGGTGATCCCCCTGCATCGCTTCGCTCTGCCGTCCCCCTGGAGTCCCTTTGGTGGGACGGCTGATTGACCGTCCCGGAACACCTCCCAGAAGGGCGCCAAGAGGGTCCGGGGAGGTGAGTTCTGCCTGACCGGTGACGCTCGGCGTCGAGTGTGAAGGGCATCTGTGATGCTCATGGGCCAGTTCCCCTCCCTCCTTGGGAGGCCACCTCGAGCTCAACCCGGAAACGGTATGTAGTGACCACCGGAACCACTGCGGTGGCACAATGCCGGCATGAAGCTCTATATCGCCGGACCGCTCTTCACCCCCGGTGAACGCGAGTACCTGGACCGTCTGGCTGAGCGGCTTTCCGCCTCGGGACACGAGTGCTTCGTTCCACACCAACAGCAGATCGATCCTCTCGACGCGCCGACGGTCTTTGCCGTGGACTCGGCCGGCTTGCGCGATGCCGACGCGGTGGTGGCATGGCTCGATGGCCCAATGGTCGACGACGGCACTGCGTGTGAGATCGGAGTCTTCTCCGAGTTGATCCGGATCTCGCCGGATCGATACCGAGGCATCATCGGACTGGTCACCGACTGGAGAGCGTGGAGGCGGCGCGATCGGGGCATGAGCGACGGGGGCATCAACTTCTTCGTGGGTGGGGCGATTCTCGCGTTTGGGAAGCTGGCGTGGAGCATTGAAGATGTGGAGGACACACTCCTCGAGTGGTCGCGTGGTCAGTGACCGCCGCGTTGGGCTCTCGCCGGATCGTGTCCGATGCGGATCGGGGCGTTGTCAGGAATCGGTGGTTCCGAGTGGGCTGCAAGAGGCGACGGCCGCCTCCACGGTGCCGTGGAAGTGACCCGGGCCGATGTACTCGGTGAGGCCGACCTCGTGGAGGCGCTTCTGTAGGTCGACGGTCGCTCTTGCCAAATGGAGTTCGATGTTCCGATCGCGCAAACCGCCGATGACCTCGCGAAGCGCCACCTCTGCACTTGCGTCGATGTCGCTGACGAACGAGGCATCGAGGATCACGTGTCGCACCGGTTTGGGCGCGCCGTCGACTGCGGCCCAAATGCGACGCTTGAAGAAGTGGGCGTTGGCGAAGAACACCCGATCCTGGATGCGGTAGACAACCACTCCTGGTGTGACCCCTGCATCGGGGTGTTCACTCACGTTGACATACCGATCCTCATCGGAGGACCAGCCGAGCACGGCGTCGTCGGGTTGGGCGGCTCGGCGAATCACGTCGATGATCGACAGCACCACCGCAGCAACGATCGCCTGGAGGACGCCGATGGTCACCACGAACAGAGCCGTGATGGCGGCGATGGACACCTCGGCCGTGCTGCTGCGTGACAGTGACCTCCACCGGTCGGGTTCGATCAGCTTCGATGCAGCGAACACGATCACCGCGCCGAGGATCGCGGACGGCAGGTACTCGATCGGGGCAGTGAGGAACACCAGGATGACGGCGATCATCAATGCGGCAACCAGACCGCTCACCTGGCTCGTTGCTCCCATGTCGTCGTTCACGGCGGTACGCGATCCGCTCGTGCCCACGGGTATCCCCTGGGTGATGCCAGACGCTGCTTGGGCGAACCCGAATGCGAGGAGCTCCTGGTTCGCATCGACGACCTCGTGATGGCGAGCTGCGAAGGAGCGAGCGGTGAGGATGGCGTCGGCGAACGCGACGAGGAAGATCGCCACGGCAGCCAGCCAGAGGGTGCCAAAGTCGGAGCCGGATACATCCGGAACGCCGATAGATGGCAATCCGCTCGGCACCGGTCCGGTGACGGCGACGCCCCGGGCGGCGAGGTCCAGCGCCCAGGAGGCTGCGATGCCAAGCACGACGAGGATGAGCGCGCCCGGTATTCGCTTGCTGACCCGGGCAGCGAGGAAGAGGAATCCCAGTGCCACAGCGCCAACCACCACGGTCGCACCGTTGGCGTCATCGAGGTGTCTGACGATGTCGACCACCTCCCGGATCGCGCCGTCCTGATCACTGGAGACACCGACGAGCTTGCCGAGCTGACCGAGGATGAGAACGACTGCAACACCGGTGATGTATCCCACTAGGACCGCCTGGGAGAAGTAGTCGGCGACCCAGCCAAGCCTGATCAGTCTTGCGGCGAAGAAGACCACACCAACGAGCAGCGCCAGCATTGCGGCGAGGCCGGCGTACTCGGCGCTCCCGGCGGCGGCCAGCGGTGCGAGGGCCGTCGCGACGAGCAGCGCCACCGTGCCCTCCGGCCCGATGACGACCCGGGAAGCCGAACCGAACACGGCATAGGCCAAGACGGGCAGCAACAGCGCGTAGAGACCGGCGCTGACCGGCGCACCTGCAAGCTCGGCATAGGCCATCGCCGACGGGAGCGCCAACGCGGCGACGGTGATCCCTGCCACGGCGTCGGTGCGGAGGCGATCGCGCGAGTAGCCAGACAGCGATCGCGCGAACGGTACGAAGCGTGTTGCAATGGGAGGTCTGCTCTCCGACGCGAACGCGCTGCGGCCCTCGTAGGCATCACGAAAGGTCCTCACGTGCCAACACAAGCACGTACACCGGCGTACGGAATCACCCAGAGCGGATGATCCGCACGGGTCGATGGTCGGCATAGAATGTCGTTGCGTTCCCACTCCTTGGAACGACGAAGTTCCGAACGGTCGAGTGACCGTCCTCAAGCAACGAAAGGGAGCCGTATGCCTCTCCTGAGTCTGTTCTGGTCGATGCTGATGTTCTTTCTGTTCATCATCTGGATCTGGCTGCTGATCACCGTCTTCATCGACGTGTTCCGTAGCCAGGACATGGGTGGATTCGCCAAGGCCCTGTGGGTCCTGTTCCTCGTGTTCCTGCCCTTCCTCGGCGTGCTCGTCTACGTGATTGCACGAGGAAGCTCGATGCAGGAGCGTGCGATGAAGCAGGCCGCCGAATACGAGAAAGCGCAGCGGGCGTACATCCAGGAGGTCGCCTCGCCGAGTCCTGCGGAGGAGCTCACGAAGCTCAAGGGTCTCCGCGATCAGGGTGTGCTGACCGAGGCCGAGTTCGCAGCACAGAAGGCGAAGATCCTCGCCTGATCACGGCCCATCCGAACGTGACACGGAGGGCACCCGGTGGGGTGCCCTCCGTTCTTCTGACAGATTCCCGCGATCCCGAACAGCGATCGTCCATGCGTATCCTCAGAGCCCCGGAGGGATGACTGAGCGGACGAAAGTACTGGTCTTGAAAACCAGCGAAGCGCAAGCTTCCGTGGGTTCGAATCCCACTCCCTCCGCCATGGCGAATCACCACGTAGCAACCCGACGTCCCTTCCGCGGGGTGGGCTGATGGCTCGACCGCTTCGCGTCGGCATCCAGCTCCCTGAGGTCGAGCGGGTGGTCACATGGCCCGAGGTGAGGGATATCGCACTCGCCGTCCAGGACGAGGGATTCGACTCGATCTGGGTCGGCGACCATCTGCTGTACCGGAACGGGAATGAAGCGACCGGTCCATGGGAGGCATGGTCAGTCCTGGCTGCCCTCGCGGAGGCCACCGAACGGATCTCGCTCGGGCCGCTCGTCGCGGCGACGGCGTTCCACAACCCGGCGATGCTCGCCAAGAAGGCTGCGACCGTCGATGAGATCTCAGGCGGCAGACTCATCCTCGGCATCGGTGCAGGTTGGAACCGAGCCGAGTTCGACGCGTTCGGCTTCCCGTACGATCATCGCGCCTCCCGGTTCGAGGAGGCGCTTGCGATCATCCATGGGTTGCTGAGCGGTGAAACCGTCACGTTCGACGGGGCCTTCTACCGCGTCGAGGAATGCCTTCTCGTCCCGCCGCCGAGGCCGGGGGGTCCGCCGATCATGATCGGCTCCCAGGGCCCGCGCGTCCTGAGGGCTGCCATTCCGTTCGCGGCAGCGTGGAACGGCTGGTATGCGTGGTTCGGCAACGACGTCGAGCGAGCGCGAGAGCTGTTGGCGGTCGTCGATGACGCTTGCCATGACGTCGGTCGCGACCCGGTGAGCCTGTCACGGTCGGTCACCGTTCTCGTCGAGGCGCCGGGGTCGGTCGGGAACACGGAGCGGGCGAAACGATGGGACGACCCTCCCGCGGTGTCAGGGTCACCCGGGGACATCGCCGAGGCGCTGCGACGGTACGCGGCGATCGGTATCGACGAGGTGCAGCTCGTCGTGGATCCGATCACGACAGGCTCGGTACGGTGGCTCGGGGCCATGCTCGCGTCGCTCGACGGCTGATCAGGTCTCACGCCTGCTGGCCACCCACGCGCCGGCGAGGACGAGGACCACGCCCATGGCGGCAAGCGGCGCGATGGTCTCATCCCTGAACGCGACACCCAGCACGATGGCGACGACAGGGACGAAGTAGATCGCGATCGCCCCGCGCGGACCCCCGACCCGACCAACGAGCGTCGCCATGAACACGAACGCGAGCGCCGTGCCGAGCATCCCGAGGGGGATCATCGCGAGGGCCGCGCTCCATGACCATGTCGAACCCCGGACCTCGAGGAGGCCGTAGGGGACGACGATCACGAGAGCTGCGAGCTGTGCCCGGAACAGCACCGGGAGGGCGCCGTACTTCTGCTGGAGGGGGACTGCGACATTCGTCGCCAGTCCGTAGAGGACGATGGCACAGATGACGAGGAACACCCCGACAGCGGTCGCCGACGAATCGACGACCTCGGGAAGCGAGATCGCCACCACACCGACGAATCCGATCGCAAGGCCGCCGAGCTGGCGCCACCCGGGCAAGGCCCGGAGCAGCACGGTCGCCCACACCACGGAGGTGATCGGCACCGCACCGTTCAACATGCCGGCCACCGACGAGTCGATCCACTGCTGGGCGATGGGGAACAGGCTGAGGGGGATCCCGATCCAAGTCACCCCCAAGAGGGCGACACGTGCGACATCGGACCTCTCGATGCCTCGTCGTGCTGCTGGAACGAGGGCGAGCGTCGCCGCGCCGAGACCGACCCGCGCCAGGGTGACCACGCCGGGCCGGAAGGACTCGAGGCCGATCGCCATGAACAGGAAGGATGAACCCCAGATCAGCGCGATGGCGGCCAGCAAACCCCACTCGGATGCGCCGAACGCGTCTCGATTCGTTCCGACAGCGGTCGAGGGAAGGCCGGATCTCGTTCGGATTCGGGGAGCGGGCACGGTGCGATCGTACCGCCCGGAACGGCCCGCACGCCCCCGGTCAGCGGTCGATTCGATGGACCCGCAGTTCGTGGGAGCCGTCCTCGAGGGTGTATTCGAAATAGAAGTAGGTCGCGCCGCGCGCCGGCACCGCACACACATACCGGACGCAGCCGTGCGGTGATGTGATCCAGGGCTCCTCGAGCCTGGTGAATGACACGCCGTCCGGTGACATGGCGATGCCCGCGTGTTCCTCGTAGTTGTCATAGAAGGTGCGTCCACCGTCGAACATGGCGAGGTAGCCGTCATCCCACGGGATCAGCGAGTTGATGCGCGCCCTCCTGCCGTGCCAGGAGTCGTCCCCGGGAGCCTCGAACACGTACTCGATGGTCGGGAAGTACCGTCCGTCGTCTGAGCGGGCCAGTACGGTCGCATCGAGGGGGCCGGCGGTGATGCGATTCCCGTCGACGAACGGACCCGTGCGCGGCGGCGCAGCCGCGTACAGCCACATCCCATTCCCCTCGAGATGCACATAGGGATCCTTGATCCACGGGAGTCCGTAGTCCGATGGCTGGAGTACGGTCCTGCGCCTCTGCGAATCGATGGCGGCGAGGTCATCCGCCTCGATGACGTCGATGCGCCATGTCGAGGTGCCCCGCACCTCGTACGAGACGTACACCATCCAACGCTCTCGGAACCACACGGCATGGCCCTCCTCGATCGAGTTGGCGTTGAAGTCGGTCTTGGTCGCGGTCCACACGTCCTCGAACGAGAACCCGTCGGTGCTCACCGAGACCCCGCACAGTCCCGCCCGGCCCTGCTCGAGCGGTCGCCTCTTGCGGTAGAAGAGGGTGAACAGGTCATGGTCCTCGCTGTAGAACACCTTGCCACCCGTCCAGTTCCCGTATCCGGATCCCGGAGGTTCCTTGACGGTGGTTGACGACGAAGGATCGAAGGCGAGCACAGCGTATGGATCGGTCATCGACCCACTGTAGGCGCCCGCCGGCCCTCGATATCGGGGCCGGCGGGTCGGAGGCGACCTATCCCTTGACGGAACCCGCCGTGATGCCGCGGACGAAGAACCGCTGCAAGGTGAAGAACACGATCAGGGGGACGACCGTGATGATCCACGCACCCGCTGTCAGAAGCTCCTCACGGAGGCCGAACTCGCCCGCCAACGATGCGACCACGACCGTCGCCGGAAGCTGATCCCGGTTGCCGCCGATCATCGTCAGGGCGATCAGGTAGTCGTTCCAGGTCCAGAGGAACTGGAAGATCGTGAACGCTGCCAGTAC
>CAZYGP010000105.1:0-7168 GCA_964647265.1 uncultured Acidimicrobiaceae bacterium
CTTTGCAGTGCTTTTCTTCCCCGATGCAGCCGTGACATCACAGTCCCGATCGGGATATCGAGGATCTCAGCGATCTCCTTGTACGAGAATCCCTCGACGTCGGCGTAGATGACGGGCAGCCGAAAGCTCTCGGGGAGCGACTCGATCGCCTCGATGATGTCATCGTCGACGAACATGTCGAGTGCGGTCTTCTCTGCGCTCTCGGTCGCACCAGACGCCTCCCCGAGTCGCCTGAAGAGGTAGAGATCCTGGAGCTCGCCGAGCTCCACCTCGTTCGGCCGTCGCTGCGCCGTGCGGTACTTGTTGATGTACGTGTTGGTGAGGATCCGGTACAGCCACGCCTTGAGGTTCGTGCCTGCCTCGAAGCTGTCATAGGCGCGATAGGCCTTGAGGAAGGTCTCCTGCACGACATCCTCGGCATCCGCTGGGCTTCGTGTCATGCGCAGGGCAGCGGAGTACAGCTGCGGAGCGAACTCCATCGCGTCCTGCTCGAACGTCTCGCGATCTGCCATGTGCGGCAGGCTAACGGTCGGCAGTGGTGACACTTCGCCACGGTCATCGGGCTCGGTGTTGGAGCCGGAGGCGGGGTTTGTCCCGCGACCTTCGCATCACGAGTGCGTTCCAGGTCCCTTTGGGGCATCCCTCGGGGAGCACCTGTGCCCGCATCGCTTCCAGGGGGAAAGCCCTCTATGCAATGTGGCGACATTTGACTACACTGTAGTCATGACTGTTGTTTCGATTCGATTCTCAGACGAGCCTCTCCACCAGCGACTCAAGGCCAGCGCCCACCAACACGACGTTGGAGTGTCCACGTTGGCGCAGCGACTCATCGACGAGGGCCTCCGCATGGAAGCCCACCCCATGGTCGTGTTCCGAGATGGCCCCTCGGGAAGGCGACCGGCCCTCATCGGCGGACCTGAAGTTGCTGACGTAGTCGGCGCGATCGTCGGCGGTGACGTTCCAGTGGCCGAGCGTCGCTCACGCGCTGCAGATCTGCTCGGCGTACCCGTATCGCTGATAGACGCCGCCGTCGCCTACTACGCCGACTACACCGATGAGATCGATGAGCTACTCGCCGAGCGTGCCCGTCTCGCCGACAAAGAAGAAGCATCGTGGCGACGCCAGCGTGAGCTGCTGGAACGGTGAAACTCCTCCTCGACGAGATGCACGCTCCAAGTATCGCTACCGAGCTCATCAGCGAAGCTTCCGATGTCGTTGCGGTCGCGGCCCAGCCCCACTTGCGTGGCATGGCTGACCAAGAACTCCTCGCCTACGCCACCACCGAGCAACGAGCACTAGTCACCGAGAACGTGGCTGACTTCATGCCCCTCGCCACCCAATGGGCCAGTGAGCACAAGGCGCATTCCGGCCTCATCTTCACCAGCCCGAAGCGATTCAGGCGGGCGACACTCGCCTACCCTGGCAACCTCATCGCGTCGCTCCGCGAGTTCCTCACCGATCCACCAATTGATGGCGAGTCATGGATCTGGTGGTTGTGAGCTGGGGAAGCTGCCGCGCCCACAACGCGTCCCGAGCGCGCCCCCCGGGGTGGGTGGCGAAGGGTCCGCGGAGTCTCTGGGAAACTCGCGGGGAAGGGCTTCAGTTTGGAGCCGGAGGCGGGATTTGAACCCGCGACCTACGCATTGCGAGTGCGTTCGGCCAGCTTCCTGGAACTATTGCCCTTCCTGCGTTTCTGGCTGAATCCGTTGCAGCGCAAGGGTTCGCGGGTTTCGCGACGATCTGCGTGGTCTCGCTCGGACTTGCGGTGTTTCGCGTGTGCCGCGCCCCCAGCGCGCCCCCGAGCCTCCATCCGATCTTGATGGAGTCAGAACATCAGTCGACATGTGCTTAAGCCATCACACGTGCAGCGATTCTGCCGCGTGCGGTGTGTTACATGTAGGAGATGGCGAGCGACAGTGAGATATATGCGTCGATGGGTGGTGATCTCGTGCGCTTTGCGACAGTGCTGATAGGCCCAGATGAGGCTCCCGACGTCGTGTCGCGAGTGGTCGCACGGCGTCTCGCACGCGGACCGTTGTCCGAGCTGCGCGATGCCCGCCAGTACATGATGCGGGGGATCGTGAATGAGGCGAAGAACGTTCGCAGGTCGAGAAACCGCAGAGCAGCTGCGCTCGAACGGATGGGCGTCCCTGGCGAGGTGCGTGACATCGCCGACGGCCGATACCCCGACATCACGGGCATTGTGATGTCTCTGCCGGATCGACAGCGCGCCTCGGTGTACCTGGTGTACTGGATGGGCCTGTCGGTGCCGGAGGTGGCCCGTGTACTTGGGTGCCGTCCCGGGACTGTTGGACGATACCTGACCCTGGCTCGGAACAAGCTTCGAGAGGCGCTTGATGAGTGACGACCGTATCGCTGATGCCGCACGGGCAGCTTTCGAACCCGTCGTCGCCGCGGCTCCGGAGGCGCCGCCGTTCGAGGACGTGGTCTCTACCGTCGATCGTGCTCCGAGCGGAGGACCGAAACACATACCGCTGGCTGCCGTGGCGGTAGTGACGAGCGTTGTGGTGGTCGCCGCCATTGGATCCGTCATCCTGGTTGGAGGAAGCCGTGACGGTGCTGCGGTCAGCGCTGAATCGACGTCCACGACCAACGACACGACCATCATCCCCGCCGAGGAATCCCCGCCGACGACACTCGCCGATGGGCGCGACGAGTCCACAGCCGATCACCTACAGCTCGACATCACGGACAGGCAACCCGCATGGGGCGGTATCGACTTCCTCGTGCTTCGCAACACCGGCACGGAACCGATCGACCTCAGCGGATGGCAGATCAGATCGAGGGGATTCCGCACCGGCCTCCTCGTCCCGGACGGGACCACGATTGACCCCGGACGATCGATCGCGGTGTACGAGGCCACGCCCGGCGAGGTGTGTCCCGACGACACACCACTGGCGTTCTTCAGCTGCAACGTGTTCGGCGACGATCGGGCGACGACCGAACTTCTCTTCCCCATTCCCATCATCGAGGTCGTCGATCGGGACGGATCGGTCGTCCTCCCCGAGCGCGACGGCACCACCGTTACGACTACCCACGTTGCTGAGCTGTCTCTCGACATCGATGCGCCAACGGGTGAGTTCGTGATCACGCATCTGCGTGCATTCATGACGGTGGAGGCGAGTCCGGGGGCCACGGTGACGATCAACGGTGACCAGGTTGTTGAGGTGGATTCCGGTACCTTCTCATACGAATGGTGGCTCGAACTCGGGCGGAACAGCGTCCACGTCGTCGCCACGACGCCAGAGGGAGACACCCGAGAGATGACCCTCCAGCCCCACGTGTTGCCGAATGCGTCCACCTTTTCTGGGTACATTCTCGACACCAACGCAGAGCCCATTGCACGTGCCATCGCCTTTGACGACGCCGAGTTCGTGAGCCTGACCGACCCTGACACCAAATTGCTACCTCCCACCCTCCTCGAGCTGAGCAGTCGGGCACCCAATGCCGGCGGACTCACTGTCGTCAACCCGGACACGACCACCAGGGCATTGCGTGTGGACCCACACGTGGTGTTTCGCATCAAGGACCCGACCTCTGAAGGGACAGACCTGATAACGGTGTCCCTGGACCGATGGGAGGACTCCTGGAGCGCCACACAGCCATATTGGGTGACTGTTCATAACGGCGTCGTCGTCCAGATAGCTGAGGCCCACCCGGGGAACTGAGCTGCACGGAGAGATGCACTCTCAAATTCCTGTTGACGCAATCGAGACCCGTCCACCGGACGTTCCGACCGCATCGAAGTGCACGGCCGAAGTGGTGCCAACGGACGCAGCCGACTCGGCCGATATGACACCATGAAACCGACGCGGGCGCCGACCTCGTTCTCGTGTCCCGGCAGCTCGGGCATGAATCGCCGTCGGTGACGGGGAAGGTCTAGGTCGGATTGTTCGACGATGCCGCCGACAAGGTCATGGACCAGCTCGATGCGACCCACGTTGCGGCGACTGTCGCGCCCCCAGCGCGCCCCGACCGCGCCCCCACAACCGTGACGAACGGACCGTGGAGGGCGGAAACCCTTGCAGGGCAATGAATTAGTTGGAGCCGGAGGCGGGATTTGAACCCGCGACCTACGCATTACGAGTGCGTTGCTCTACCCCTGAGCTACCCCGGCTGGGGAAGCGTGAGGATACCAACCACCACATGCAACGGCCTTTGGCTCGTTACGGTGGGGCACGGCGTCCGTCGGTCGGATCACCGCCTTCGTGGACGGCTCTGTGGTGTTTTCGGCACAGGAGCATCATGTTGTCGAGTGATGTGGCGCCGCCATCCGCCCAATGGATCCGATGATGCGCATCGCACCATCCGGCGGGTATGTCGCATCCCTGCCAGGTGCAGCCGGAGTCGCGCACATCGAGGGCTCTGCGGATGGCCGGCGTGACGGTCCGTACCGTCCTCCCGACATCGAGGGGTTGACCGGCACCGCTCGTGAGAATGCACACCACGCCGGCGTCACAGGCCAGCCTGCGGATCGTCTCGACGTCGACCGGTGTGCCATCGATCGTCGGGAGGTCCACGGCTGTTCGGGCATGGAGTCCATCGACGTCGATCGTGACCGTGATGTGCGGCTTGGTCCCTCCCGACGTCGTGGCCTCCCGATTGTGATCCAGCCAGAATCGACAGACGTCGGTGAGGGCGTCCGCCATGCGTTGGGGGTGGGTGCGGCGATCGTCGGGATCGAGGTTCCGCGGATCGACCCTGGCGCGCAGGGCAGCGGAGATCGTGTGAACCGACTCGGGGTCGTACAGGCCCTCGTGGTGCCACATCCCATCGATCGTCTGGTGGATCGCCGCCCGACGCCTGTCACGACGGCGACCGATGTCCCGTACCACTGCCGCGTGATCGACCTGTTGCCTCCAATGATCGACCGCTCGACCGAGGTCCCTCGTATCGAGGTAGCTCGCGGTGTCGGCGAAGGTCTCCTCGTGGACCGCAAAGGCCTCGGGATGCCGCGCGCTCGCCGCCGAGAGGATCCGAAGGCTCGACGGCGGTATCTCGCCGGCGATGGCACGCTTGGCGATATTCGGCATCGCCGCCAGTCGACGCGCCGCCTTCAACGTGGAGCCGGCGTTGCTCGCCGTCTGGCGGCAGAAGCGCCGGAGCCACTGGCGCGTCGTGAGGGCATAGGTGTCGTTCGGTATTCGGCGGCGATCGACTTCGGCGATCGCGTGCACCAACCAGGCGTCTGCGGCCCGAACGTGGGTCTGGAGTGCAACCGTGAACTCCTCGAGGTCATGATCCGTGATGCGATCGAGCACCTGGCCAGGATGGCCGGCCGAGCCCGAAACGATGCATGAGTGCAAACCTTCCATTCATGCACCGTATCCGCGGTATATGACAAGAAACATCAACTGACAACAGTCGCCGCGCTTGACCGGAGGATCCCGATCGTCTCGGCGCGCACGGCTGGGAGACGCTGGTAGGACAAGCAGGCAGGAGCCGGTCAGACGCTCGGAACAGCCCTTCGGGCGATCGCCGAGACGTCGACCTGCGGCGGCAGCGTCCCAAAGAGGGCTCCCCCGTCGCCGTCGAGGCGGGACCGCACGAAGGCATCGGCGACGGCGGCGTCGCCATGGGCCACCACGAGCGCGCCTCCCCAGGCGAGGGCGAGCTGTTCGATCAGCCGGCGGGCCTCCCCCTCCGGATCTGACAGGTCCTCGATGGAGCGGCGGACCCTGTCGAGCGCAGCGTCGAGGCGGGGCTCGGTTCCCCTGGTGCCGTCCACCTCGGTGAGGAACACCTTCACGGCTTCGGGGGCGCTCGCCATCGCCCTGAGGAGGTCGAGGGCGATCACGTTGCCCGAACCCTCCCAGATGGCGTTGACCGGGGACTCGCGGAACAGCCTCGGGAGGATCGACTCCTCGACGTAGCCGGCGCCGCCGAGGCACTCCATCGACTCCCTCACGACGGGGCTGCACCGCTTGGTCACCCAGTACTTCGCCACGGGCGTTGCGATTCGTGTGAAGGCGGCCTCCTCGGGATCTATCGACGCCCTGTCGAATGCACCTGCCAGACGGACCATCATCATCGTCGCGACCTCGACCTCGATCTCGAGATCCGCAAGGACGTTCTGCATGAGGGGCTTGTCGACCAGCTTCGAGCCGAACGCGGTCCTGTGGGCGACGTGCCATCCGGCCTGGGCGACCGCCTGGCGCATCAGGCCCGCCGACCCGATGACACAGTCGAGCCTTGTGCCGTTCACCATCTCGATGATCGTCCGGACGCCGCGACCCTCCTCCCCCACCATCCATGCTGCCGTCGCATCGAACTCGACCTCGGACGAGGCATTCGATCGGTTCCCGAGCTTGTCCTTGAGGCGCATGACGGCGAGGTTGTTCCGTGATCCGTCGGGGAGGATCCGCGGAAGGAGGAAGCAGGACAGCCCTCCTGGCGCCTGGGCGAGCACGAGGAACGCATCGCACATCGGGGCCGACGTGAACCATTTGTGCCCTGTCAGCCGATACTCGGAGCCCGGTCCGCCACCGTTCGCCGATACCGCCGTCGTCGTGTTGGCGCGGACGTCCGAGCCACCTTGCTTCTCCGTCATGCCCATGCCGAGCAGCACACCGCCCTTGTCCGCGGGGTCGACGAGCCTCGGGTCATATGTCCGCCCGACGACGCGCTCCTCCCACACCGCGGCGAGATCGATTTGATGGCGCAGCGCCGGTAGGACCGAAGAGGTCATCGAAATCGGGCATGTGTGGCCTGCCTCGACCTGGCTCATCAGGTAGAAGAGGGCACTGCGTGTGACGTAGCCACCCTCACCGGGCGTTCGTTCGTAGTGCAGGCAGTGGAGGCCTTCGGAAACCGATAGGTCCATCAGGGCGTGGTACGAAGGGTGGTACGCAACCTCGTCGACCCGGTTCCCGAATCGATCGTGGGTCATCAACTCCGGCGTGTGCCGGTTCGCATCGAATCCCCACCCGAACACCTCCGCGGTACCGACACGGCTGCCGAAGGCGGCGAGCAGATGGGAATCAGCGGCTGCTCCCTGGACCGCGACCGCCTCGGCGAGGACGGGATCGGTCGAGTAGAGGTCATAGGGCTCGAGGGGCGGCGGTTGGTTCGTGACGGCGTGGGTGGCCATACCGCCAGCGTACCTTCCGCGATCGTCGGGGGATCACCAGCTTCAGCTGTTCGGAAA
>CAZYGP010000106.1:0-7155 GCA_964647265.1 uncultured Acidimicrobiaceae bacterium
CGCTAGCCTCGCCTCATGTCTGACGCCGTGGACCGATCCCCGCTTGCCCGGCTGTGGATCTACGCCGCGGGGTACCGCAAGCGCATCATCCTTGCCTCGGTGTGGTCGTTCCTCAACAAGGCGGTGGACCTCGCTCCGCCGTTCCTCATCGGCTTGGCGGTCGACGTCGTTGCGAACGGGAGCGATTCACTGCTCGGATCCTCCGGCATCGAGGACCCGAAGACGCAGATCCTCGTGATTGCGGCGTTGACGTTCGTCATATGGAGCCTCGAGTCGATCTTCGAGTACCTCATGGGAGTTGAGTGGCGCAACCTCGCCCAGTCGATCCAACACGACCTCCGCATCGACACCTATGACCACGTGCAGGGACTCGATGTCGCCTTCTTCGAGGAGCGCACGAGTGGCGACCTAATGGCGGTCCTCAACGACGACGTGAACCAGCTCGAGCGCTTCCTCGACATCGGCGCGAACGAGGTCATCCAGTTGCTGACGACCGTTGTCCTCATCGGTGCGGCCTTCTTTCTCATCGCGCCGTCGGTTGCGTGGCTGGCCTTCCTGCCGGTACCGGCCATCCTCTGGGGATCCCTGCTGTTCCAGCGCCGGATCGAGCCACGGTACGCACTCGTACGCGAAGAGGCCGCTTCGATCAACTCCCAGCTCGCGAACAACATCGGGGGGATCTCGACGATCAAGGCGTTCACGGCAGAGGACCGCGAGGTGGAGCGCATCACCGATGCATCGTCCGGGTATCGGGAGGCCAACCGGGCGGACATCAAGCTCTCCTCGGCGTTCACACCTCTCATCCGCGTCGCGATCCTGGTCGGGTTCAGCGCGACCCTGGTCTGGGGCGGATTCCTGGCGATCGACGGAACCCTCAACATCGGCCTGTACTCGGTGATGGTCTTCCTCACCCAACGCCTGCTCTGGCCCCTCACGAGGCTCGGACAGACCGTCGACCTCTACCAACGCGCGATGGCATCGACGAACCGGATCCTCGATGTCCTCGACTCGGAACGGACCATCCACGATGGATCACGCCCGATCGATCTCGCGGCGACCAGGGGGCGGATCGAGTTCACGAACGTCGGCTTCGCGTACGATCGGGGGTTCCCCGTGCTGGCTGGCGTGGACCTCGTGATCGAACCCTCCGAAACCACGGCGTTCGTCGGCTCGACGGGATCGGGCAAGACGACGCTCGTCAAACTCCTCCTGCGGTTCTATGACTGCGACGAGGGGTCGATCACACTCGACGGTATCGATCTCAGGGACATGGCCCAATCGGACCTCCGGAGCGCGATGGCCCTCGTGTCCCAGGACGTGTTCCTCTTCCACGGAACGGTGGCGGACAACATCGCGTACGGCCGGCCAGACGCGTCGATGGCCGACATCGTGGCATCGGCGATGCTGGCCGAGGCGCACGAGTTCATCGAGGCGCTCCCCCTCGGGTACTCGACGATCGTCGGCGAGCGCGGGCAGAAGCTCTCAGGCGGCCAGCGACAGCGGCTCTCGATCGCCAGGGCGCTCCTGACCGAGTCGCCCGTCCTCATCCTCGACGAGGCGACCTCGGCCGTCGACAACGAGACGGAGGCCGCGATCCAACGATCACTGGCCCGTGTGAGCCACAACCGAACGATGGTCGTCATCGCCCATCGCCTGTCGACAATCCGGCACGCCGACCGCATCCATGTCATCGACGGGGGTCGTGTCGCCGAATCCGGCACGCACGAGCAGTTGATCGATCATGAGGGGATCTACCGGACCCTCTGGACCGTCCAGACCGGTGAGGCCGTCCACTGACGCGACCCGGGCTCGCCATCGGGACCTTTCGCGACCTCGATCAAGGTTATTGATGTCAGATGCTTGTATGTGGTACTTCTTTTCCATGCACCACGCATCTGCTCCGTCGACGTCCGATCCGACTCACGGGAAGGTCGGTCCTCCCTGTCCCGGTGAGCCCTCGCCCGGATCGGGCGCGACGGATCGCAGCCCCAGGCCGACGGTGATCGTGCGTCCCACGATCACACCGCGGCTCCTGCCGGACGCGGTGCACGGCTTTCCCGTCACCCATCCCTACGTCAGACGGTTCTGGATACCCATCCTCGGTCCGGGGGCGGTCGCCGACCTGTGCCGACTCGCCACCGCCGCGCAACGCGGCCGCCCCCTCCGGCGCCCCGTCCACCTCGCCGAGCTCGCCCACCGTGGCCTCGTCGTGTTCGGAAGCAATGGCGTGGTGTCCGTCGCATCGACGGTGAGACCGCTCACACGCCAGGAGATCCTCAGGTTGCCGCCGCGTCTTCGGATCGAACATCAGGCCCTGAACACGAAACGGTCCCCCGCCCGCGATCATCCCCCTAGCCTGCTCGGGTGTCCATCGAGGTCCACCCCGCAGATGTCGACCTGAGTCGGTATGCCATGATCGTCGACGTGCGGCCCCCGACGATCAGGGCTCGGTCGATACCCGGTTCGACGAACGTTCCCCTCGACATTCTGCTCGCGGAACCCGACACGCACGTCCCCGACAGGAACGGATCGGTTCTCGTCGTGTGCGACATGGGCATCCGGTCACGTCTGGTGGCCGGTCAGCTCCGCGAGGCTGGCTTTCCCAACGTGACATCGCTTGCCGGGGGCATCGAGGCATGGGCCATGGTGGGCCTGGCCCTCGAATCGGGCTCATCACTCGGCCCCGATGACCTGGCTCGGTACGACCGCCACATCAAACTTCCCGAGATCGGTGTCGAGGGCCAGCTTCGCGTCCGAGCGAGCCGCATCACCATCGTCGGCGCAGGCGGTCTCGCAGCGCCCGCAATCGAGTATCTGGCAGGCGCGGGTGTCGGTCGCCTCCGCATCATCGACCCCGATGTCATCGAGCTGTCGAATCTCCACCGGCAACCGATCTACCGCTCGCACGACGTCGGCTCGGACAAGGTCATCGCTGCGGCAGGGTTCGTGGCTGCGCTGAACGACACGGTCATCGTGGAGCCGATGAGGGACACGATCACGCCGGACACGGCTGATCGGTTGCTCACGGGTTCGGATGTGGTCATCGATGCGACAGACCGCTTCGAGGCAACGTACGCGATCAGCGATTCGGCACAGCGCCTCGGGATCCCGGTCGTCACCGCAGCGGTGTACCGGTGGGAAGGACAGCTCAGTGTGCTCGTTCCAGGCGGACCTTGTTATCGATGCATCTTTCCCGCTCCACCCGACGGCGCCGCCCTCGAGTGCTCGGTCACAGGCGTCGTTGGATCGGTGGTGGGGACCCTCGGCGCCATGCAGGCCACGGAAGCCCTCAGGATCGCTGCGGGGGTCGGATCGATGGTGGAGGGCACGCTCGTCCTCTACGACGGTCGGACCCACGAGGGCCGGAGCTTGTCGGTGGCGAGGCGCCGGGATTGCGCGGGCTGCATCCGATGATCGCTGCAACCCCGTCGAGCCGTGTTGGTGCGGTCAGATCCTCAACGCTGTGATGCCGGGCGGCCGGCCCCACCGTTCCACGGACACGAAGTCGCTCGGCCCTGACGCTGCGGCAAGAACCCTGGTGTCCGGTGTCTGTGCTGATGTCGCCAGAGCAGCCAGGGGCGCATCGGTGACGGGATCGGGTTGCGGACCGACATCCGGCGTCGCAGCTGGAACGGGTTCCGCCGGAGCGGTCGTCGCAGGGGCCTGGTCCTGTGTCGTCGTCGTCTCGGTGCCACCGTTGAGCCCGGGATCCGCCCTCATGAAGATGACGACCACCCATAGGAGGCCATCGGATCCCGTGCTGGATCCGATCCCGACGTAGTTGTAGTCGCCGAGGATGTTCCCGCGATGCGACGATGAGCTCATGAAGGCATCGTGGAGGGAGTTCGCATCAGCGCCGACTCCGACGTTCTCCCCGAGCGCCTGCCAGACGCCCGTGACCCCGCTGAGACCGGGATTGTGGTAGATCGATCCCGCCGACATCATGTTGGCAGCGTGGTTCCTGGCGTCGTCCGCGAGATCCCAATAGGCCTCGACCGGAGCCTTGCCTGCGTTGGCTCGCGATGCGTTGATGCGCGACAGCAACGTTCCCTCGGGTCCTGCATGTGCTGGAACGGCGAACGCGGCGACCATGACGGCGACTGCTGCACACAGCACCAGGACCCTGCTGGATGTTCGCATCGCCATGCCTCCCACGGAGAGTGGTCAATCAACACTCTCCGTATCGGTATGGGAACGCGGACAGTTGAGGGATGCCTCATCGATGCAGGAACACGGAGGTGCTGCGACCCAGTGGGCGAGCCGATCAGCCGGCGAGCGCCTCGGCGACCGCGACGAGGGTGCGGGTCCCGAACCCGGAGCCGCCCTTGACCACATAGTGTTCCGTCGACTCCGCCCTGGCAGGCCCAGCCACGTCGAGGTGCACCCATGGCACGTCATCGACGAACTCGGCGAGGATCAGCGAGGCCGTGATTGCGCCACCCCACCTCCCGCCCGTGTTCTTCATGTCGGCGATGTCGGAGTCGACGAGGATCCGATAGTCGGGATCCATCGGGAGGCGCCAGAACTTCTCTCCGGTACCACGCGCGGCGGATTCGACGATCTCCGCGGCCTCGTCGTCAGGCGAGAACAGGCCACCGATGCCGGTGCCGAGCGCCACCTTGCACGCCCCCGTGAGGGTCGCTATGTCGACGATGAGGTCCGGTCGGAACTCGCTTGCGAGCGCCAGTGCGTCTGCGAGGACGAGACGTCCCTCAGCATCGGTGTTGAGCACTTCGATCGTCTTGCCGTTGTACGCTCGCATCACGTCGCCGGGACGCTGCGCGGACCCCCCCGTCATGTTCTCGGTCAGGGGTGTGATACCGATGACGTTGACGGGTGTCCCGAGGTCAGCGATGACCTGGATGGCACCCATGACGGCGGCGGCGCCCGCCATGTCCGTCTTCATCGTCTCCATTCCGTCCGCAGGTTTGATCGACAGTCCGCCGGAATCGAAGACGATCCCCTTGCCGACGAACGCGACCGTCTTCGATGCACCCGGAGGCCGATACTCCATGACGACCATCCGCGCAGGCCTGTCCGATCCGAGGTTGACGGCCACAAGGCCCCCGAAGCCCTTCTCCACGATCTGGCGCTCGTCGTAGACGGTGACCGAGACGTTGCGATGGAGGCCCGAGGCGACGTCGGCGATGGCTGCGGGCGGCTTGTCCGCTGCCGGGCGATTCACGAGGTCTCGTGCGAGCGTGACTCCGCGGGCGATCGTGCTTGCCCGTTCGATGGCCTGATCGGTGGCGTTGCCGCCCACGAGGATCAGCTCCTCGAATGCGCGCTGCTTCGGCGCGGATCGGTATTCGTCGAATGCATAGGCGCCGAGCTGCGTCCCGAGGGCCACCGCCTCGTCAGCCTCATCGATGTCGACGTGGTGGAGCAGCGTCGCAACCGAGCGATACCCGCGCACTGCCCTGGCAGCGGATCCCGCGACTCTCCGGAGACGCTCCCTGTCGATCTCGTCGCCGAGGCCGACGAGGAGGATCTCCGCCACCGAGGTGTCGGGACTCGTGACGAACGCCATCTGTCCGAAGTCGCCGACGAACTCCTTTGCGTCGAGCGCCGCCGAGAGGTCGTCGAGGTTCGGGGCGAGGGCCGACGTGGTCGCAAGGGTGCGGTTCGTGAGCACAGGGACCACGAGCAGGCCTGCGTCCGCGGGGTCCCCGCAGAGAATGTCGATCATGTGTTTCCCATCTGTCGGCGAGGGTGTCGAGCCTGTTGGATGACATCGGCGATCGCCTCGGGGGTGAACCCGAGTTCCTCGGCGAGCACGGCTGCGGGAGCCGAGACGCCGAATCGGTCGATGCCGATCGCAATTCCGCCTCTCGCCGTGTACGACGACCATCCGAACGTCGCTGCCGCCTCGAGGGTGAAGATGGGCATGTCCTTGCCGAGGACGTGGACGCGGTATGCCTGGTCCTGGCGTTCGAACTCCTCGACGCACGGCATCGACACGACACGCACGGACAGTTCACCTTCGAGTACGGCGGCTGCCGCCTCGGCGAGCGGCACCTCCGAACCCGTTGCGATGAGCACCACCTCGGCGCCGTCCCTCCGGATGTAGCCGCCTCGGGCGACGAGGGACGGATCGGCGTTCGATTCGGGGATCGGAAGGCCCTGCCGGGTGAGGATGAGGCAGGTCGGGCCTGTGAGGCGATTCATTGCGTGTTGCCACGCCATTGCGGTCTCGACGGGATCCGCCGGACGAATGACGTCGAGGTTCGGGATCGCTCGCAGGGATGGGAGGTGTTCGATCGCCTGATGGGTCGGACCATCCTCACCGAGGAAGACCGAGTCATGCGTCCACACGTAGATCGACGGCGTTCCCATGAGGGCCGCAAGCCGGACGGCAGGGCGCATGTAGTCCGAGAACGTCAGGAACGTCCCACCGAAGGCACGGAGGCCACCGTGCAGGTTGATGCCGTTGATCGCCGTGCCCATCGCATGCTCGCGAATCCCATAGGCCAGGTTCCTTCCTGCCCGATCGTCACGCGAGAAGTACCCCGATGCGGCAATGAGCGTGTTGTTGGAGCCTGCGAGGTCGGCCGAGCCGCCAAGCACGTCAGGTCTCGCTGACGCCAGCTGCTGGATGACGGACTCGGATAGGTTCCGTGTCGCCACGGCCGACTTCGTTCCTGTGTCTGGAGGATCCAGTGCGACGGCTGGAGGTTCCCACCATGCGTCGAACGCCTCCGTTCGCACGGGATCGACCGCCCGAATGCCGGCGCGTCGGTCCTCCCAGGCCGCGTGAGCACGTCGCCCACGAGCCATGGCGTCTCGGAAGAAGGAGTACACGTCGTCCGGAACTCGAAACGGAGGGAGATCCCAGTCCATTGCATCCTTTGCGAGGGCGATCTCGTCCTCGCCGAGGGGCGAACCGTGCGCCGAAGCGGTGTCCGCCTTGTTCGGTGCGCCGAAACCTATGTGCGTCTTGCACGAGATCAGTGTGGGGCGATCGGTCACCCCCAACGCCTCGTCGATACCGGCCGCGATCGCCTTCCTGTCGTGGCCGTCGACGGTGACGGTGTGCCACCCGTAGGCAGCGAACCGGCCGGGAACGTCCTCCGTGAAGGCGATGTCGGTCGAACCGTCGATCGTGATCGAGTTGTCGTCGTAGAAGACGATGAGCCGACCGAGGCCGAGGTGGCC
>CAZYGP010000107.1:0-7137 GCA_964647265.1 uncultured Acidimicrobiaceae bacterium
CCTTCGCGTTCGCGATGGCGAGCGTTCCGCGCAGGTCGAGCGCCTCGCTCGTTCCTATCCGTTCGAGGGCCTGGTCTGCGTACGTGTCCACCCTGCTCACGAAGAACGACGCAACCGATGCCAGCGTCGACGGGTCGGATGCCCGTTCCGCCCCGCGGAGGTAGGCGTGGGCAACGGCCTCGTAGTCGTCGAGCGAGAACATCAGCGTGGCGTTGATGTTGATGCCAGCGGCCGTGAGCTCCTCGATCGCGGGGATACCTTCCCTCGTCGCTGGCACCTTCACCATGAGGTTGGGTCGGTCGACACGGTCCCAGAGTCTCATGGCGTCGGCGATCGTCCCCGCAGTGTCGTGAGCGAGTCGCGGTGACACCTCGAGGCTGACGTATCCGTCCACGCCCTTCGACGCTGTGTATACGCCTGCGAGGATGTCGGCCGCCGCAACGATGTCAGCGACAGCGAGGCTCTCGAAGGCAACCTCTGGGCGCTGGTTCGCCAGATCGGCGATCTGGTCGTCGTACAGGTCGGACTGGGCGATCGCCTTGTCGAAGATCGATGGGTTCGACGTAACGCCACGGATCCCGCGGTCGACGAGATCAGCGAGGCCCCCGCTTGGGTCGAGCATGTCCCTGCGGATGAAGTCGTACCAGACGGACTGGCCAACGGCGAGGAGTTCGTGGAGCTTTGTCATGGTTCACTCCGATCCGGTCGTCTGCATACTCCGCTCGAGCATCCGAAACTACACACCGTCGGATGCCACGATCTCGCGGGCAACGGATCTCATCGTCGCTGCCAGTTCGGGGTTGTTCATGGCGACGTGGGCCGTCGCCTCGAGGAATCCCGACGGAGAACCGCAGTCGAACCGCCGAGCGTCGGACCTGACCGC
Source organism: uncultured Acidimicrobiaceae bacterium (assembly GCA_964647265.1). GTDB lineage: Bacteria > Actinomycetota > Acidimicrobiia > Spongiisociales > UBA5794 > SZUA-442. The sequence continues at coordinate 884 of CAZYGP010000107.1, forward strand.
GTGCAGAGGTGTGGTAGGAATCGTCTGCCGGATCGCGTCGGTCAGCTGGATCTCGCCTCCTGCGCCCGGTCGCGTCGAGCTCAAAGCATCCATGACGGATGGGTCGAGGATGTACCGGCCGATGATCGCAAGATTCGAAGGGGAGTCATCCGGCGCTGGCTTCTCGACGACGTCGTCGACATGGATCACGCCGTCGTGCTCGTGCGCTGGCTTGATGATTCCGTATCGGTCCGTCCTCGAGGGTTCGACCTCGTCGACGAGGACGACGTTTCCACCGTGGCCGGCATGCACGTCGATCATGGCGGACAGCGGGAGCTCGTCACCGAGGATCAGCTCATCGGCGAGCAGCACGGCGAATGGCTCGTTGCCGATGAGGTTCCGCGCACACCAGACGGCATGGCCGAGACCAAGCGGTTCCATCTGTCGCACGAACGCGAACTGCCCGGGTCGCGGGCGCATTTCCTCGAGCATCGCAGCGAGGTCGAGCTTTCCCTTCTCCACGAGCTCACGTTCGAGTTCGTAGCTCACATCGAAGTAGTCCTCGACCGCCGAGTGGTCGCGGCCGGTGACGAACACCAGCGACTCGATACCCGCAGCATTCGCCTCATCGACCGCGAACTGGATGAGGGGACGGTCGACGACGGGAAGCAGCACCTTTGGCATTGCCTTGGTCGCGGGGAGAAAGCGCGTTCCGAACCCGGCGATGGGGAACACGGCTGTGCGAACGGTTCCCATCAGGGGGTCACCGCCTCTGAGACACGCTCGGCGTGGTCCTTCGCCCTCACGTTGTAGAAGGCATCCTCGACGATGCCGGCGTCGTCGATCACGAAGGTCGATCGGATGAGACCTTCGTACTCCTTGCCGTAGTTCTTCTTGGTGCCCCATGCTCCGAATGCCGCCGCCATCGAGTGATCGGGGTCGGACAGCAGGTCGAACGGCAGTCCGTACTCGCTTCGGAACTCGGCGAGCTTGTCTGGTGCGTCGGGGGAGACACCGAGAATCCGGTATCCACGCTCAGCGAACAGGTCATATCGATCCCGGAAGTCACAGGACTCGGTGGTGCAGCCGGGTGTGAAGGCACGTGGATAGAAGTAGATGATCAGCTTGTCGCCCTCGAACTCCTCCGATGAACGTGATGTGCCCGTGTGGTCTATCGCGACGAATGGTGGAGCGGGGTCACCCGGTCCGAGGTTCGCAGGTCCTGCTGTTGGTGAGGTCTTCGTGGTCATGGGGTCAGGGTACCCACGTCAGTGCGTGGCGGATCGGACGCGCAGCTGCCCACATGCGGCGTCGATGTCCTGTCCTCGCGTGTCGCGAAGGGTGACGTTCGCCCCTTCCCTTCGGAGGGTTCCGATGAAGCGCCGGACGCTGTCGCCGTCTGGAGGGCGGTCGATGCTCAGGGGCGTGGGGTTCAGGGCAATGACATTGACGTGGGCATGAATGCTCCGGGCAATCCGCGCAAGCCCCACCGCCTCCTCGTCGGAGTCGTTCTCTGCAGCGATGAGTGTCCACTCGAGCGACACCCTGCGTCCCTTCCTCTCGTAGTACTCCCGGGCGAGTGCGATCACCTCGTCGATCGGCCAACGGTCGTTGATCGGGACGAGCCTCGACCGCTCCGTCGGAATGGTCGAATGAAGGCTGACGGCGAGGTTCACGGGCCACGGCTCGTCGACGAGCATGCGCATTCCCGGGGCGAAACCGACCGTCGATACCGTGATCGATCGGGCCGATATGCCCATCACATCGACCATCCGCCGAATCGATTCGATCGTGTTGCGATAGTTCGCCAGCGGCTCACCCATACCCATGAAGACCACGTTGGTCACATGCCCGGGGCTGTGGGGGAGGGGATCCACGCGAAGGAAGGCATTCGCGAACGCGACCTGGGCGACGATCTCCCCGGCATCCAGGTGTCGCTCGAAACCGAACTGTCCCGTGGCGCAGAACGTGCATCCCATGGCGCAGCCGACCTGGGATGAGATGCACAGCGTCGTCCGGTTCCGGTAACCCATCAGGACCGTCTCGATCGGGGCCCCGTCGGAGCAACGGAAGAGCCACTTGATCGTCGTGCCCCGATCGGCGCGCTGCTCCACGTCGATCACGAACGGCCAGTGACGATCAGCGAGCGCCTCCCGCAGTTCCGCCGGGAGGTTGGTCATCTCCGCGGTCGTGAGGACGGGTCTCTCGTACAACCACTCCCGGAGCTGCGTCGAACGGAAGCGCGGCTCCTCCGGAATGAGATCACCGAGGCTTTCGGGCTCGGTCAGATAGAGCACGTCAGGTGAGCGACGTGGCCGCGTCGATCCATGCCTTGACGGCCGCTTCGTTCGTGCCTGCTGCGCTCGCAACTGCGGCGGCGTCGGCGTCCGCGAGTGCTCGAAGGGTCACGATGCCCGCGTCAGCCAGCTTGCGCGCCGTCACGGGTCCGATGCCCTTGATGGTGGTGAGGTCGTCTGGTTCTGCCGAGGTCGCCGGCCGTGGGGCTTCCCTGAAGCGAGGTGGCGGACCTTCGGGCACCTCGGGAGCAGGGAGGAGGCGATCGCGCATCGCCCACACGGCCGCACCGAGTCCCGCAACGACCCCGGCAATCCTGATCAGGTTCTTCGCTGTGTGGTTCATGGCATCGATGATACGCCGGTCACCCTGCGGCGCGGCGAGTGGCCGTCAGGACTGGCAGTCGCCGTAGAACGGGTTCACACTCCACGGCCTGTGCCATGGACTCGAGTTCTGGGCGAGGTACCACGCAGCGGCGATGTTGGCCTCGGCGTTGTATGGCGTCGCGTAGAGGCCATCGGCGTCCCTGAACCCAGCAGACGCTGCTCGACCCTTCCAGTACTTGCTGAGGTGCTGGAACAGCCCTTCTGCACCGACGCCGCTGTTCCACGCCCGCGGGTCACCTTGGGATTCGAGATCGATGATGTTGAGGGCGCAGCTCACGAGATCTGCGGGCCAGTACTTCTCGACGAGGGGTCGCCAGTGTTCGACATTCCGCTTGCCCCCCGCGTCGGCCGGCCACAGCGGCGACCACTTCTGTTCGGTTGAACCGGCCGTTGTCGTCGTGGCAGCAGGGGGAGGCTGGGTCGTGGTCGTGGGAGCTGCCGTGGTCGTGGGGGCGGGAGGGTCGTACGTCACCACCATGCGCACGGTGGCAATGTTGCCGGCGTCGTCGGTCGCGGTGAAGAGTGCTCCGTTCGGTCCGGGGGAGAGCACGAGTCGGATACTCCATGAACCGTCATCATCGACCGCTGCCTCGTATGGGCCTGACGTCACTGCTGCACCCGGTTCCGTGGTACCGCTGAAGGTGACGATGCGATCGTCGACCGTGGAACCATCCTTCGGCGAGGTCACTCGAAGCGCGGGAGGCGATGTGTCACGCGCCGGTGCGGCCGTGGCTGCAGTCGGGGTGGTCGTCGTGCCCAGGGAGGTCGTCGGGGCCTCGGTCGTTGTCGACTCCTCTGCGTCACTCGACTCGAGGGTGGTGTCGGACAGTGCGTCCACGTCCTCGACCGTCGTGGTCGCGCTGAGTGTTGACGCGGTCCGGGTCTCCGGCTCCGAGACGCGAATAGCGAGAATGGCCGACGCAACACGAGCGGACACGTCCGGAGCGACCGCCTCGGGCTCGAGCGTCGTCGTCGTCTGCCCGCCGGACGACGGCGAGAACGCAGCGAAGCCCACCACTGCCACGAGGGCAATGACCAACATTCCGGCGTATGCGAGGGGTATTCGGGGTTTCAACTGGCTCCGTGGAGCTCGGCAGTCTGGTCACGAGCGATCCGCGACCGGTTGTCGTGGAGGTTGGACGGGTTCCAGCGCGGAACGGTCCGGGTTCGCTGCCGTCAGCGTATAGGTGTCGTTCCCGTAGAGCAACCCCGTCGCTGGAAGAAACTTCCATCGCGGTGGGAGAGTTGCCCTTCGGAACTGTCGCTGGCGGTGATCACACCGATGACGTGAGCGCGGAACTCGTCGATACCCGGGGGTCGGCGGACCCCTTGTGTTCCCCGATGACGTCGATCGCCGAGATCGGTCCCCATCCGACCTCGTACGGTCCGGCGACGTCGACGACGTGGCCGCGGTCGCGTAGGCCCCGGATCGTGGCGAGCGCCATGCGGGACTCGACACGGATCGTGCTGTCCGTGCCGGGCATCGGTTGGGCCATGTTCCACCTCGGAGCGAGCTGGGAGTCGTCGGTACACAACCCTGCATGGAGGTGATGGGCAGCCAGCTGGGCGAGCAGCTGGGGCTGGTGGTCCCCGCCACGCGTACCGAGGAGGAGCGAGAGATCGGGTCCCGAGGTCCAGAGGGTCGGCGAGAGCGTGTGCAGTGGACGCTTGTGCGGCGCATACTCGTTCGGATGCCCGGGGAGGAGGTTGAAGCCGGCTCCACGGTTGTGCAACCAGACGCCCGTCGCACCGGCAGACCTGCCCGAGCCGATGCCTGCGAAGTTGGACTGGATGAGTGAGACTCCCATGCCGTCACCGTCGAGGACTGTCATGTACGAAGTCCCTCCGATCGAACGCGTGGGCATCGGCCACCGTGTCGTCAGATCGGGACGGATCCTGCTCGCTCGTGATCCGAGCCGATCGGGGGAGAGGAGCTCTTCCACCCGGATCACAGCCGTGTCAGGATCCGAGACGGTGTCAGCGCGTTCCCACGCCACCGATCGGTACGCCTCGATGAGAAGGTGCTGGTAGAGGGGATCGTTCGGATCGTCCGGCGGATCGAGGTGCTCGAAGATCCACAGGGTCGCAAGCGTGAGGTACCCCTGGCTGTTCGGCGGGATCGTCCACCCTGTTCGACCCAGGACCTCGATGTCGACGGCGTCGATCCAATCGGCCTGGGCGCGGTCGAGGTCGTTCTGGGTGATCGTGCCTTCGGATGCTGCGATGATGCCAGATGCGACAGGTCCGGTATAGAAGCCATTCCTCCCCGATGTCGCGATGTCCTCGAGCGTCCGTGCGAGGTCGTGTCGCGTGATCCGGTCGCCGTCCCGGAGGAGAGCCCCTTGCGGGTAGAACGGCCCGGCGGAGGGCTGGTCGGCGATCATCGGGAACAGTCTCTCGAGTGACTGGGCGAGCTCGAGCGAAGCTGGGAACCCTTCTCGTGCGATTGCGATGGCGGGTGCCAGCGTCGAGGCGAGGGGGAGCGATCCGAACCTCTCGGTGAGTGCGTGCCATCCATCGACGCAGCCGGGCACGGTGATCGACCAGGGCGATCGAGATGGGATCTCACCGAGATCGAGGTCGCGCAGATCGTCCGCCGTCATGCCGGAACCGGCTCGGCCTGATGCGTTCAGCGTGGCGGGTGAATCCATGCCGGGCGTGTGGATGAGGGCGAACAAGTCGCCGCCGGGACCGCACGTGTCGGGCAGGACGACGCCGAGTACGGCATCAACGGCGATTGCGGCATCAACGGCGTTTCCCCCGGAATCGAGGATCTCGACGCCGGACTGTGACGCCAGATGATGTGGCGAGACGACGATGCCCGTCCCCAGGGGCCGCGGTCCGGTCGAAAGGACTGCGCCGGCGGGACGCGTCATTCGGCGATGTTGGCGACCCGGCGGTTCAGTGCGTTGAGCACAGCCTTCACCGCAGCGTCGTCGTTGTTCCCCGTCGACAGTGCGGAGCCGACGTTCAGATCTTCACCGCCGTGCGCGCCCGCCTGAACGAGGACGGCGACGACCACGTTGCGTACTCCGACGACCGTCGCGGTGATCGCATCGAGGGCGATCGGTGGGAGCGCGGGGAAGGTCTTCTCCACGGCGTCGATGGTGGCCTCCCCGACGAGTCGGAGTCGAGCGGACGCGACCGCGGGTCCCGTCGCAAGTCCCAGGTGTTCTGCATCCTCGTGGCGGAGGGTGACCTCGATGGTGGTGCGTGTTCCGTTCGGTGTCTCGGAGATCCTCGTGAGGGCCGCTCGTGGGGCGGCGGCCAGTATGAGGTCATGAGGGCTGATCTGCACGACCGAGATGACGCGGTGATCGATCGAGAGACCGAATCGCGCCATCGCGAGGCTCTGCACGTCCCGTACGACCTGTTTCGCCGGCTTGTCGGCAGCCGCGATCACGTGGACTTCGGTGATGCGCTCGCCCTGGTTGATCACGCGCGCCGCGTCGATCGACTCGAGGCGGGTGAGCCCCTCTTCGAGCTCCTTGAAATTGACCGGCATGGGGCGATCGTAGCGCATCGCAGCGCACGATTCGCGTTTCTCTGCGCGCTGTGCGTGGCAGGCACCACGACGGTATGTGCTTGCGCGAG
>CAZYGP010000108.1:0-2336 GCA_964647265.1 uncultured Acidimicrobiaceae bacterium
CCATCGCTGTCATCGAAGCTTCGCTCGTGGGTGTTCCGGTCATCAGGGCGATGCCGAACACACCGTCGGCCGTGTCACTCGGGATGGCGGCGTACACGCTCGGATCGTCCGTCGACGAAAGGAGCGCCGATCTCGCACGATCGATCCTCGGTGCGGTCGGTGACACCATCGAGCTGACCGAGGACCTCCTCGACGCCGTGACGGCGGTTTCGGGCACGGGACCCGCGTACGTCTTCCTGCTCGCCGAGTCGCTGATCGAGGCCGCCATCCGTGAGGGCCTTCCCCACCACGCCGCCGAGCGGCTGGTCCATCAGACGCTGAGGGGATCCGGCGAACTGCTCGCATCGTCGGACAAGTCGGCCTTCCGCCTCCGCGGGGAGGTCACGTCGCCGGGCGGGACGACGGCGGCTGCCATGCATGTGCTCGAGGACGGGGGGTTCAGGGCCCTTGTCGAGGATGCGGTCCAGGCCGCATCGCAGCGGTCGCGGGATCTCGGGGGGAGTGCTTCCGGCACATGATCCGCGCCGCGGTACTGGCAGTCACCGAGCGATCCCTGACACGCCGTCTCGTCACCGACACCCGCGCCGGGAGGGCGGTGGCAGGGCGCTTCGTGGCTGGAGACACGCTTTCGGAGGCGATCGAGGCTGCCCGCAGGCTCAACGACGCCGGCATGCGCGTCTCGCTCGACCATTTGGGTGAGCATGTCACGTCCGTCGATGAGGCCTCGGAGGCGACCGCCGCGTACCTCGCGTGCCTCGACGCGATCGATCGTGCGGCCCTCGATGCGAACATCTCCGTCAAGCTGACGCAGCTCGGTATGGGTTTCGACGACGCCGCCGCATCGGCGAACCTCGACACGCTCGCTGCGGCCGCGCTGAGTGCCGGAACGACCGTCACGGTGGACATGGAGGACTCCGCCCACACCTCCACGACGATCGACATCTACGAAGTGGCCCAGCGCGCCCATGGGAACGTCGGGATTGCGATCCAGTCGTACCTTCGCAGAACGGCCTCCGACCTCGACCGCCTCATCCCGCTCGGTGGCCACATTCGGCTGTGCAAGGGTGCGTATGCCGAACCCGCCGACCTCGCGTACCAGGGCAGCGACGAGGTCGATGCCTCGTTCGATCGCCTTGCCTCGATCCTGATGAGCTCGGACACCGTGAAGCCTGCCATCGCCTCGCACGACGACGACCGCATCAACGTTGCCATCACCCTCGCGAAGACGAGGAGCACGCCGTGGGAGTTCCAGATGCTCTATGGCGTGCGACGCGACCGGCAGGAAGAGCTGGTCGCGCTCGGACACGAGATGCGGGTGTACGTGCCGTACGGGGTCGCGTGGTACCCATACCTGACCCGCCGGCTCGCGGAGAGGCCCGCCAACCTCACCTTCTTCGCCAGGGCACTCGTCGGTCGCTGACGTGCCACTCCGGTCCTCCCGGACACCCTCCCTCGTGCCTGTCGCGTTTTCGCAAGTGCGGTGTGGTGGCGTAACGTGCAGAGGGTCATGAAGATCCTGATCGCCATCAGCGCCCTCGTCTTCGTCGTCGCCGCAGCGAGCCCATCCGAGGTGGCTTCTGTCATCGCCACCGAGGGGTTCTTTATCGAGGAGGGCGCCGACGCGACGTCCGACGAGGTGGGTGCCGCCGTCTTCGATGCGCGATCGGCGGGTGGTCTGTTCCACGCCGTGGTCCTCGTCGACGAGCCCCCGGCCGGTGCGACGACGTATGCGGATGCGGTGCTCGACGAGCTACCCCGCCAGGAGGGAACCGTCTTGGTCGTGGGTCCCCAGACCGTTGGCTGGGCATCGAACAACGACGTATGGACATCAGGAGACCTCGACAACGCACTCGACGCATCTCTCGATGCCTCGACGTCGGGTGCCGTCGTGACCGCCTTCGTGGCGGAGCTCGTCGAGCCGTCGTCGAGCGGAGGGGCAGGAGGAGGAGGAGCATGGCTCCTCGTCATCGGGATCGTCGTCGTCGGCGGTATCGGCTTCATGATCTGGCGGGGTTCACGGTCGCGGCGCGTGAGCGATGCCGAGCGTCTCACCGAGCTGAAGACCAAGGCCCAGGTCCAGATCGATGCGATCGCCAACGATATCCTCGACGACGCAGATGAGATCTCCGAGGCCGACAACGCCGAGGCGACCGGCCACTTCGAGGCTGCCGCGGCTGTCTACGGCGAGGCGGCGGGCCGCCTCGAGGCTGCGACGACGGCGCGCCAGGTCATCGACATCTCTGCGGAGCTCGACCTCGCCATCTGGCACCTCGATGCGGCAGAGGCGATCCACGACGGCCAGCCAGTCCCTCCCAAGCCGGAGCCTCCCGTGATCC
>CAZYGP010000108.1:2346-7136 GCA_964647265.1 uncultured Acidimicrobiaceae bacterium
TCAGAACCACCCCCAGAAGCGTACCCAGGATCGAGCCGGAGCCTCCCGTGATCCCCGATCCGGTCGCCCCGCCCCCGCCCCCGCGGTCGCCGGCATCCGCACAGGGGTCGCCAGCACCCCTCCCAACGTACGAGCGACGGTCGGCACGCAGGTCGGGGTTCGGTGCGGACGACATGGTGAAGGCGATGATCGCGATGCAGGCCATGCGAAGCATGGGGAGGGGTTTCGGCGGATCCTCCTCGGCGGGCCGCACATCGAGCCCACCACGGAGCTCGGGGCGCTCCCGCGGCGGAGGTCGGCGCCGCTGAACCCGCAACTGCGTCGCCCGCTCGGGTGAAGCCTGTCAGGGTCGAGGCCGTCAGGGGATGTCTAGTATCGGTGCCGACCACCACTCGACCACACGGGGGCAAGATGTTCTCTCGCATATGGGCCTACATCAAGGCGCTGTTCACCACCACGGCGGAGAACGCCATGGATCCGAAGATCGAGCTCGAAGCAGCGATCAACGAGGCGAAGAAGAAGGACCAGGATCTCCGCAATCAGGCGGCGAAGGTCGTTGCACACCGCACGCAGCTCGAGAGCCAGCTCGAGAGGGCTGCGGACGACGCCGGTGAGGCACGCGAGATGGCCAAGCAGGCAATCCTGAAGGCCGAGGATGCCAGGGCGGCGGGCGACGACGCGGGTGTTGCCAAGTGGACGCAGGCTGCCCAGGCGATGGCGATGAAGCTCCAGGCATCGGAGAACAACCTGTCATCGCTGAAGGACCAGTACACGATGTCCCAGAAGCAGGCCGAGCAGGCGAAGGTAGCGGTCCAGCAGAACTCGATGAAGCTCCAGGAGCTCTCTGCCAAGCGGATGGAACTCCTCGGTCAGCTCGAGCAGGCGAAGATGCAGGAGGCCGTCAACGACGCCGTCGCGACGATGAGTGCCTCGATGTCGGATGCCGGGCCCTCCCTCGATCAGGTCGAACGCAAGATCGAACAGCGTAAGGCCCAGGCGATGGCTCGTGCAGAGCTCCACGAGGCGACGCCTGAGGGCGCCGAATCGGAGCTCCGCCAGGCGATCAACGTGACGCAGGCGGACATGAAGCTCGAAGAGCTCAAGGCCGAGCTCGGGATCACCACGACGCCGCAAGCCCAGCCGTCGCCTCCCGTCGAAGAGGGCGAATCGACGACCATCTGAACGCCTCGCTGCTCACCGCCAGCCCCTCGATGCCGGTTTATCATCGAGCCGAGGCTGACCCTGAGGAGTCCGCGTGACATCGACCGAGACCAGGGCGGAGGAACGTCGAACCAGCCGTCCCCCGATCTCGACGATCCTCTGGTTTCTCGCCGTCGTGTCATTCTTCGGGACCCTTGCGCTGTGGTGGCTGGGTGAGCTGCCGGGTGAACCCGAGTTCGAGGTGGGGCGTGAGGTCTTCGGGAACATCCCTGATCTCGTCGTCGCGGTGTTCTACGTCCTCGTGGCAGCGTTCATCGCCGTTGCGATCGGCCTGTTCGCCCTCCGGGCGAAGAACTGGGAGCGAGGCACGTGGGAGCGCAGGAGCGGACTGTGGAAACGGCGCCTCCGGCGGTTCCTCGACGGCGTGTCCATGCGCACCGTTGCCGAGGACCGCGCGTCGGGCGTCATGCATTCGCTCATCTATTGGGGATTCGTCGTTCTCTTCCTCGGCACCGTCACCCTCGAGATCGACCACCTGCTGCCTGTCGGCCTGAAGTTCCTCCACGGCACGGTCTACCAGGGCTACTCGTTCATCCTCGACGTCGCGGCCGTCGCCTTCCTCGCAGGGATCGTGTGGGCGGCTGTCCGTCGTTATGTCGTCAAACCCTGGCGGATCCGATCGAAGTCGCGACCCGAGGACGCCTGGATCCTCATCCTCCTCGGAACCATCGGTGTCACAGGACTTCTCACCGAGGCAGCCCGCATCTCACTCGTCGGCCGGCCCGACTTCGAGGTCTGGTCCGTCATCGGGTATCCGCTGTCGTTCATCGTTCCGCAATCGAGTGCGTCCGGATTCCACCAGATCATGTGGATCGCCCACGCCGTGGCCTTCTTCGCCTTCCTCGTGTTCCTCCCCGTCACGAAGCTGAGGCACATGTTCACCACGCCGGTCAACCTCGCGCTCTCGGCGAAGGACCGTCCGAAGGGCGCGATGAGGGAGATGCCGAACCTCATGGAGGCAACCGACATCGAGTCCGTCGGCGCCGGTGTGGTCGGTGAATTCACCTGGAAGCAGCTGCTCGACACCGACGCATGCACCATCTGCGGGCGCTGCACGGCGGTCTGCCCCGCCGCCGCCACCGGGAAACCCCTCGACCCACGGGAGATCGTGCTCAAGCTCGGAACCGTTGCGGCCATGACCGCGGATCCGCGACAGTCGCCGCCCGTCGGGGTGGACGCCGCCATCACCGTATCGTCGGACAGCGTCTTCGAGCTCGTCACGGCCGAGGAGATCTGGGCATGCACCACCTGCCGCGCTTGTGACGAGGCATGCCCCGCCGACATCGAGATCGTCGACAAGATCCTGGACATGCGCCGATACAAGGCGCTCATGGAGGCCGAGTTCCCGTCAGAGCTCGGCAAGGCGTACGTGTCGATGGAGAACTCGTCGAACGTCTACGGCGTCGACCAGAAGACCCGGGGCGATTGGACGGATGCCCTCGACTTCGAGGTCAAGCGGCTCGGGGAGCCGGGGGTCACGGCGGAGTACCTGATGTGGGTCGGATGCGCGGGATCATTCGATGACAGGAACCGGAACGTGACGATCGCCACGGCGCGGCTCCTGCACAAGGCGGGGGTCGACTTCGGCATCCTCGGTGCGAAGGAGCTGTGCACCGGTGATCCGGCTCGTCGTACCGGGAACGAGTACGTATTCCAGGGGCTCGCCCTCCAGAACATCGCGACCCTCAACGACCTCGGCATCGAGACGATCATCACCCAGTGCCCGCACTGCTTCAACACACTCGGCAACGAGTATCCGCAGTTCGGCGGCCACTACACGGTGATGCACCACTCCGAGATGCTGAGCAAGCTCGTGGAGGAGGGACGGCTCGTCCCGGAGTCGACCGGTGAGACGATCGTCTTCCACGATCCGTGCTATCTCGGGCGTCACAACGACACGTTCCTCGCACCGCGGACCATCGTCGACTCGGCTGGTGTCAGGGTCGAGATGAAGCGGAACGGGACGAACTCGTTCTGCTGCGGCGCCGGGGGCGGGAAGTTCTGGTTCGAGGAGCACACGGGCAAGAAGGTCAACATCGACCGGACCGAGGAGGCAGTCGCCACGGGTGCCGACATCGTCGCCACCGGCTGCCCGTTCTGTTACGTGATGATGGACGACGGTGTCAAGGAGATCGGCGCTGGAGAACGCGTGATCGTCCAGGACGTGTCGATGCTGCTCGACGCCAGGACCAAGTAGCCGGCGTTGCCGTTCAGGTCGACGCGGCCGCGATCACCAACCCCTGCTGGTCACGCCACCGATCAGGACGGAGACGAGCGTGCCGAGCGGCAGCGTCGCCACGTAGGACAGCTCCATGCCGAGGTTGCCGAAGAACAGCATCAGCAGCCACGTCGACGGGAACGTGAACAGCGCGAACACGATGGCGAACACGATGAGACCCTTGACGAAGTCACCCACGGTCTTCCTGCCTTTCGAAGGATGCGAGCACGATACCTGATGGATGCGAGCCTTCCACGCATCTCTACGCTTCCCTGATGCGTCGTACAGCCCTCCTGCTCATGACCCTGGCGATGGCCACAGCGGCATGCACTCCCGGCGCAACAGATGAGACGACCACGACATCGGTTGTCCCGACAGAGACGACGACCACGACGCATGCCGGGCCCGATCCCCTCGATCCCGACGGGTTCTTCGTCAACCTCATCTGGCATCAGCACCAGCCGCTGTACCCCAAGGATGAGAACGGCATCGTGACCCGTCCTTGGGTTCGCGTCCACGCGACCAAGGACTACTACGACATGGCGGCGATGATCGCCGATTACGAGGATCTCCGGGTCACCTTCAACCTCACGCCGGTGCTCCTGCTCCAGCTCGAGGAGATCGTCGATGGCGCCAAGGACGCATACTGGGTGATGACCGAGATCCCGGCCGTCGACCTCACCGATGACGAAAAGGCGTTCATCCAGCAGCGCTTCTTCGACATCAACCCGAAGATCATCGATCGGTTCCCGAGGTATCAGGAGATCCGCGACCTGCGCGATGCGGGCACGGAGTTCACGACCGATGACTGGCGCGACCTCCAGTTGCTGTGGAACCTCGGCTGGACCGACCCGCGGTTCCTCTCCGAGGAGCCTCTTGCCTCCCTCGTCGAGAAGGGACGGGACTTCACCGAGGAGGACAAGGCGACCGTCCTCGCGAAGCACCTCGAGATCGTCGGCATGGTCGTCGACATCCACACCCAGTTGTGGAACTCGGGCCAGATCGAGGTGATCACGACGCCGTTCGCCCATCCGATCCTGCCGCTCATCGGCGACACCGACCAGGCGCTCGTCGGCGACCCGTCAGCGATCATGCCGGTGAACCGGTTCCGAGAGATCAACGACGCGGTCGAGCACGTCGAACGGGGCCTCGCCGTTGCCGAGCGGATCCTCGGTCAGAGGCCGTCTGGCATGTGGCCCGGGGAGGGCTCGGTGAGTCAACTGGTGACCCCGATCTGGGCGAGCCAGGGCGTCACCTGGGTCGCGACGGGCGAACACGTACTCGGCGAGACGCTCGGCATCGGATCGTTCAACCGTGACTCGAACGGAACGGTGGAACTGGCGGACGTCCT
>CAZYGP010000109.1:0-3389 GCA_964647265.1 uncultured Acidimicrobiaceae bacterium
CCATGACTCCAAGGGCCGCTCCGAGCGCACCGACGGTCGCGGCGACCGAGCCTCCGCCCGGCGCGGCGGATTCGGAGGCCGTTTCGTCCACGAACTGCCTCACGGACACGTCCACGAGCCGATCGGCCCGGTCGTCGATCGCGTACTCGATGATCTTCTCCTTCGGATCGAACGGCACCAGGTCGTCGAGCCCGAGCGACTTTCGGGCGATCTTGATGAGCTCGTCGTCCGAGACGCCCGTCGACCGATGCTGCTTTCGGAGGAAGTAGCGACCGGCATCGAGGATCGCATCGAGCGGGATGAGGCCGACGAGCTCGGACCCGGTCACGCGGACGCCCCTCGCCTCGGCACGCGCACAGACCTCATCGAAGGCGACATGGACGGGGGTCGCCCCGATGTCGGTGAGGTTCATCGAGATCTGGGCGACGCCGTACTCCTCGATGAACCATCCGATGGCCTTGACGTGCTCGAGGGATCCCGGGATCCACACCTGCTCACCGTTCGCGTCGAGCTCGATCTCGCCTGTCAGCGGATCGCCGACACGCTTCGGCCTGCCCCGCTCGCGGACGTCGAAGGCGATGGCGTTCGCGATCCGCGTCGAGGTCGTGTTCAGGTTGATGTTGTAGGCGACGAGGAATCCCCGTGCACCGACCGCGGTCGCCCCGGAGCGTGCGTTGAACGTCGCGGGGCCGAAGTCCGGTGCCCACTTCGCGTCCCCAAGGCGGGCTGCGAGGCCCTCATACTCGCCGGCACGCACGGTGGCCAGGTCGATTCGCTCGGGGGTGAGGGCTGCGTTCTCATAGCAGTACACGGTCAGGCCGACCTCCTCGCCGAGACGCCTGGCAAGCCTGTGGGCATGAGCGACGGTCTCGTCCATGGAGATGCCCCTGACCGGTACGAGCGGGCACACGTCCATCGCCCCGAATCGCGGGTGCTCACCGGTGTGACTTCGCATGTCGATCGTCTCGGCCGCCTTCGCAGCGGCCCGGACCGCCGCGTCGATCACGGCCTCGGGAGGACCGACGAACGTCACGACGGTCCTGTTCGTCGCGTGGCCGGGATCGACGTCGAGCAACCTGACGTCACCAGCGGAGGTGATCGTGGCCGATATGGCGTCGATGACCTCACGGTCTCGGCCCTCGCTGAAGTTCGGAATACAGGCGATCAGTTGCTGCACGGAGGTCCCTTTCCAAAGCTCCGCTCCCACGATAGGGAGCCCGGACCATTCACCGGAGTGGCCCGATCAGCTCAGCCATCGACGAGAGGAAGAGCGCGGCGGACGTACCGGTCGAAGTGGGGGATGGCGAACTCGACCCAACCGTAGCGGGGGGCGTAGATGACGCCCTCGCCGATCAGCCGATCGCGAAACGCAGCGACCTGTGGAGTGGACCGACCGGCCGCACGTGCCACTTCCCCTGACCGATGGGGCCCCGAACCGAGTGAGGCGAGGGCCTGGACATACGCCACCTCCGATGAGGGGATGCGGGCGATCCGTGCCGCGAAGAACGACGAGTCCAACGCATGTTCGGCATTTGGTGCTGCCCGGTCCACGTCGGCCGCGGATATCGGTGCATCGGCTGCGGAGTTCCACGTGTGGTACGCCCATGTCTGGACGAAGAACGGAAACCCGTCGGAGTGATCGACGATCTTCTCGGTGGCCTCCTCCGACCATGAGACGCCGATCTCCTCTGCGGGATCGACGATCGCTTCGACGACCTGGGTCGGTGTGAGGGGTCCGAGGTCGGCGACCGTGAACATCCGCTCTGCGTAGGTCGCCGCCCTTGCGACGTCGCCGACGAGGTTCGGGAGCCCTGCGAGGAGGCAGTACAGCGGAAGACCGTCCTGGCCGCACCGATGGACACCTGCGAGGAGCCTGCGCAAGTCGTGGGAGTCGAGCATCTGTGCCTCGTCGAGAGCCATCATGAGCCCGAAACCACGTTCGGAAGCGACGGCCGCGACGTCTGCGACGACGTCGGCCAGAGCGTCGCGATCGGGGTGTCCGACGTGGCGGCCCACGGCGACGCCGGTCCCGACGACGGTCAGCGACACCGACTCGATCGACCGCATGGCCCGACCGACCCTGGCGCCTCCCCCTGCTTCCTCGACGATCCTGCGCGCCTGGCGGAGGACACTGCGAACGGTGTCCTCGCCTCCGAGGGCTTCGACCCTGATGACCCGATAGCCGAGCCGCTCGGCGACGGAGGCGAGCTTGCCGAGCAGGACGGTCTTTCCGACGCCTCGCAGGCCCGTCACGAGGAGGTGCTGGCTCGTCCGCGAGGACGTCAGGCGCCGGAGGGACACCTCGGCGTCCTCGATGACACGGTCCCGCCCGACGAGGGCGGGTGGCGGAGTGCCTGCGCCCGGTGCGTACGGGTTGGCAACGGGGTCATACAGTTCAACGGACATTCCGCTACTTTAGCAGAAGATGCCAAACCGATGGCAAGTTAGGTGATGTCGCATCGTCCCGACTCCCACAATCACGCCGACAGTGCGTCGACCTGCTCGTTGAACGCCTCGATCATCTCGTCGATCGGATCCGCCATCGCCTGGATGCTCGTCCAGTAGTCCGGGTCGTACCACTGTGCCTGGATCTCCTCGTATGTCTTGCCCTGCTGCTCGACCCACGTGTAGTACTTCAGGTTGTGGATCCGCTTGCGGTCCCGGTACCCGAGCTCCTCGACGTTGTCGGTGCCCTGCCCCATGAGATGTCGGTGGTAGGCACCCGCTGCATCGAGCGCGGTGAACGCACCACGCTCCGCCCGCAGTTCCTCGAGTCGCGACGAGTACAGGTCCATCGAGTCGGTCCCGAGCGTGATCACGACATCGTTGCCTGTCAGCTCGTACCACTTCGCGAACTTGATCGCCATGAGCATGTTGGCGACGCCGGAGATGCCGAGGAGCGGGAGCTTCTCGATGAAGTCGCCAGAGACGCCCTGGTCGGCGAGATACGCATGGCCGGCAGGCTCGTTGAACAGCCGGATCAGGCTGATCGTCGACTCGTCGTCGATACCGATCGCCATGTCGGTGTTGGCCACGTTGTGGATCCACGGGATGTGTTTGTCCCCGATCCCCTCGATCCGGTGCGATCCGAACCCATTGAGGAGCATGGTCGGGCATTCGGTCGCCTCGCCCGCGACGATCCTCGATGTCGGGAACTGCTGCTTGAGGTAGTCGCCGGACCCGATCGTCCCGGCGGACCCCGTCGTGAGTGTGACGCCGGCGAAACGATCGTTCGGCCCCATGACCTCGGCGAGCACCTCTGCCATCGCAGGGCCGGTGACCGAGTAATGCCACAGGTAGTTCCCGAATTCGTCGAACTGGTTGAAGATGACGAGATCCTCGCCCGACGCGCGCAGTTCGTTGCACTTGTCGAAGATCTCCTTGACGTT
>CAZYGP010000109.1:3399-7100 GCA_964647265.1 uncultured Acidimicrobiaceae bacterium
GAGATCGCGACGCCGCCGCGGCAGTAGTTGCCCGTCGACGGCCATACCGCCTTCTGGGTCGCAGGGTCGAACTGGCCGGTCACGAGCCTCGGCACGAGGCACCCGAATGCCGCACCCACCTTGTGGGCGCCGGTCGGGAACCACTTGCCCTCGAGCATGATGATGCGGGTGTCGATCCCGCTGACCTCGGAGGGGATCTCGAAGTAGTTGACCCCGCCGAATCCTCCTCCGGTGGGTGTGGGCTCGTTGTGCCACGTGATCCGGTAGAGGTTGAGCGGATCGAGGTCCCACAACCCGACGCTCCCGAGGCGGCTCTTGACGTCGTCGGGGATGAGTCCCGGGTCCCGCATCTGCTTGAACGTGGGGATCTTGAAGTCGCGCGTCCGTGCCTGGTCGACGGCAGACCGCAGGACGGTCTCGTTGATTGTCAGGTCGATCATGGCCGTTGTTCCTTTCGGTGGTTGAGTGCAGCGTCGAGGGAGTCGAGGTCTGGGTCGACCCGCAGCGGTTCGGTACCAATGGCCGCAACTGCCCTCATGGCGGACCGCACATCCTTGAGTCCGCTTCCCGTCGCGAGGATGACAACCTCGTCTCGAGGGCCGACGAGTCCCCGGTCGCGTGCCTCGATGAGCCCTGCGAACGATGCGGCGCCCGCGGGTTCGGAGAACACGCCGGAGCCACGTGCGAGTGTGGGGATCGCGGCGAGGATGTCGTCATCCGACACGCGTACGTAGGCACCGCCGGTTTCGACGACGGCCGCCATCGCCTTGATGCGGTCGCGCGGGAGATCGGCGCTGATCGAGTCGGCGACGGTGTCTGCGTCGATCGGAGGCTTCGTGAGCACGTCCTCACCCCGCTCGAACGCCTGGACGAGGTAGTCGCTCCCTGCGGACTGGATGCCGAAGATGCGTGGCGTCCGGTCGATCCAGCCCAACGCAACCGCATCCTTCATCGCCTTGTGGAGGCCACCGATGATCGACCCGTCCCCCACGCTCACGAAGAGGGCATCGGGGGGGTTCCAGCCCAGGTCCTCGAGGATCTCGAGCCCTGCCGTCTTCTTCCCCTCGGTCATGTAGGGGTTGAATCCGGTGTTGCGGTTGTACCAGCCGTACGTCGACGATGCCTCCATGCACAGGTCGAACGCCGCTGAGTACGATCCGTTGACGAGGACGACAGTCGAGCCGTAGGCGAGGAGCTGAGCGACCTTGGCCTCGGGAGCAGATGCAGGCACGAAGATGACGTTGGCCTGCCCGACGCTCGCCGCGATCCCCGAGAGTGCCGCTGCGGCGTTCCCGGTGGATGCGGTCGTCACGACCTCTGCGCCGCGCTCGCGGGCCTTCATCACTGCGACCGCCGACGCCCTGTCCTTGAGGGAGGCTGTAGGTTGACGGCCCTCGTCCTTCACCCACACCCTTGCGAGTCCGAGTGAGCCCGCCAGCGTCTCCGCGTCGTACATCGGGGTTCCCCCGACGGTGAGCGGTGGAGTCGGTGCAACCGGATCGATGGGGATCAGCGGTCGGTACCTCCACATGGTTCGATCGGGGTTCGCGGCGAGGATCTCACGGGTGAGGCCGCTCGCGATCCGCTCGTAGTCGTACCCGACGTCGAGGATGCCCTCGGTGCCGTGGTCAGGACAGACGTACCCTTCGAAGTCGGGTGACTGCACCGTGCCGCAGATCACGCAGGTGAGCCCGACGACGTTTGCCATCGACGCCGGACCCCTCATCGGACGATCCTGGTGCCCGTCTCCCCTGCCATTGCACGCTCGAGGTTCACCGGGTTCGTGATCAGCGCCTCCTTCCCCCCTGCTTCGAGGAACTGGACGACAGCGCGCATCTTCGGTGCCATCGATCCTTCTGCGAAGTGCACACCCTCTCCAAGGTACGCCTTCACCTCGTCGAGCGTGAGACGATCCACCCAGCGTTGGCTCGGCGTCCCGAAGTCCAGGGCGACGTGCTCGACAGCCGTCGAGATCAGCAGGAGATCCGCGCCGACCTCGGTGGCGAGAAGCGCCGAGGCGAGGTCCTTGTCGATGACCGCTGCGACACCGGACAGGTCACCGTTCTCGTCGGCGACGACCGGAATGCCTCCGCCTCCCACGGCGATCGTGACGACCCCCGCGTCGAGCAGGAGCTTGATCACCTCGATCTCGACGATCCTCATCGGACGGGGTGATGCGACGACGCGTCGCCAACCACGACCTGCGTCCTCGCGAACGTCCCATCCCTCTACGTCACGACGGCGCATCGCCTGCGCCTCGTCCATGAAGGATCCGATCGGCTTGGAGGGATTCGTGAATGCAGGGTCGGCCGCGTCGACCTCGACCTGGGTGACGATGGTCGCGACGGTCACGTCGAGGCCCCGCTGGCGGAAGTCGTTGACCAGGTTCTGCTGGAGCATGTAGCCGATCGCACCCTGGGTGTCTGCACCGCAGTAGTCGAGCGGGATCTCGTGGAGTTCACTGCTCGCGAGCTCGGACCGACGGAGGATGAACCCGACCTGTGGCCCGTTGCCGTGTGAGATGGCGACCTCCCACCCATCCTGGACGAGGGACGCGATGTGGTCGTCGGTCTCGGCTGCCGCGAGATACTGGTCCTGCACCGTCATGTGGTCCCCGTCGGGGATCAGCGAGTTGCCGCCGATGGCGATGACGAGCCTCGGCACTACTCCGTCGCTCCCAGCACGGAGGCGAGGAGCGCCATGCGCATCACGACTCCGTAGTAGGCCTCCTGCCAGTAGCGGGCGTGCTTGAGGTCGTCCACGTCGGGCGACAGCTCGTCCATCCTGGGCAGGGAGTGCAGGACGATGGAATCGCCCTTGGCACGCTTCATGACATCCTGGGTGATCTGGTAATTGGCAGGGGTCCGTCCGTACTCGTCGGGCTTCTCGTCGACCGACTTGGTGTAGTCGGGCTGGACGACCGGCTCCATGTAGATGACATCGGCCTCACCGATGACCTCGTCGATGTGGTCGACGATGCGGTAGTTCGTGCCCTTGTCGTCGAGCTCCGCGAGGAACTCGGGCAGCGGCGCCATGTCCTCGGGCGACAGGATGATCATCTCGGCATCGAACTGGCTCAGCGCGTACCCGAGGGAGTGCATCGTCCGCATGCGATGGTCACCGATGGCGACGAACGTCAACCCGTCGATCGTGCCCTTCTCCTTCATGACCGTATACAGGTCGGTGAGGACCTGCGTGGGGTGCTCGCCCCACCCGTCGCCCGCGTTGATGACGGGAATCGATGCCCACTTCGCTGCCTCATGGGGAGCGCCCTGTTGGAAGTGACGCATCACGAGGACATCGCCGTAGTACTCGAGCATGTGGACGGTGTCCTTGATCGACTCCTGGTAGAAGTCACCGGCCCGGGTCATCTTTGCGTCCGAGAACCCGGTCACGTGGCCGCCGAGGCGATGCATGGCCGCTTCGTGGGCGAGGCGGGTCCTGGTGGACGGCTGGTAGAAGGCGGTCACGAGGGTCTTGTCCGCCAGCAGATCGGTGTTGCGCCGCTCCCTCGCGATCGGCTCGAGGAAGTCCGCGATCTCGAAGAGGTGGAAGAATTCCGCCCTCTCGAATCCTTTGAGCGAGAGAATGTCGCGTCCGGCGAAGCTGCGCATGGTGTCCTCCTGGGACTGGGGTCGTGGGATTGCCGAGAGGCTATTGGTCATACTATACTACAACCTGATGACCCGACGCTATCAGAC
>CAZYGP010000110.1:0-3535 GCA_964647265.1 uncultured Acidimicrobiaceae bacterium
TCGAGCGGCTTCGAGGCGGAGGTCAGGAAGCTCTACGAGCGACCCGACGGAGACCCGGTCCACCCGATGCACGAGACATGGATGAACTATGCGTTGGGGACGAACGCCAGGGGCGAGGAGGTCACCCGAACCGTATCCGGTTTCACGTCCCTGGCAGGCAAGAGGCACCTCGATATCGGGTCCGCATATGGGGGCACTGTCCTCGCCTTCGCCGCACGGGGCGCCACGTCGGTGGGTGTCGAGATCGTCCCCAGCCTTCTGAAACTCGGTCGAATCAACGCTGCAGACTTCCCCGGCGTGACGGTCGAGATGATCGAGGGCGACATCCTCGACGAGGACGTTCACTCAGGTCTCGGGAAGTTCGACATCATCACGTGTGAGCATGTGATCGAGCACGTCCGTGATGTGAGGGAGTTCCTCGGGGTGCTTTGCGGCCTGCTGACAGACAACGGTTTGAGCCATCTCCTGATCCCGAATCCTTTCAATCCCAAAGAGGTGGGAGGCGACGGCCATTACGGACTGTTTGGGCTCACCATCCTGGAGCGCGAGGTCGCTGAGGCGTACTTCCATGCCACGGGGTGGAACGAGGAGTATGGAGTGGGGGAGTACTGCTTCACCTACCGCGACCACGAGTTGATGTTCAGGGAAGCCGGGATGTTCCTGGAGCAGATCTATCCGCCGGAGGATTCCAACCAATCCCGGGCGGTGGAAGAGATCGCCAGAAGGGTTCGGGATCTGGCCCCGACCTTCGAAGCCAAGGTTGCCAAAGGTGAGATGCCGCCCGCCTTCGTCGAGAGCATACGGCTGGCCCTGGGCGACTACGCGACAGGTTTCGAGCGAGTGCACAGGCGGTTTGCGGACAGCTCTGGTGGTTTGAGGAAATCGATCGGGCGCGACCTGCTCATCCAATACGGCCAGGATGCCTGGTACGTGATTGCGTACAAGGAGCTGGGTCCGGCAATCGGGGCGCTCGACGAACCGACGACCTGAGTCTCGTGTGGTTACGAGGAGCGGTTACGGCGCGTCGCCGGTTGCGATGGCTCGGTCCGTGCCTGACCACTCGCTCCACGAACCGACATACAGGTCGGGGCGTCCGAGACCGGCGATCTCGGCAGCCAGGATCGTATGGCACGCCGTGACTCCGGACCCGCAATGGGCGATGACTCGGGCGCCGCCAGCGACGCCCGCGCCGTTGAATCGCTCTGCGAGGTCACTCGGGGAACGGAAGAAGCCCTTCTCGTCCAGGTTCCCGGCGAGTGGCAGCGATACCGCCCCGGGAATGTGCCCTGCCTTCGGGTCGATCGGTTCGATGTCACCGCGATAGCGCTCCGGTTCGCGGGCATCGATGAGTGTGGTTCGCGGCTTGCGCCCCGCGACCTCCTCGAGGGTCACGATCCCGGTCCACGCTTGCACCTCGTACGTCGACCGTTCGACCATCGGTATGGCTGTCGTCAGTGGTTGACCCCGCGCGGTCCACGCCTGGATGCCGCCGTCGAGGACCGCAACCGAACGGTGGCCCTGCGCCGTGAGCATCCACCACAGCCGTGATGCGATGGCACCTCCGCGGTCGTCGTACGCGACGACCGTGCTCTCGGGCGAGATGCCGAGCGATGACAGGCTCTCGGCGAACTCGTCGGGAGAGGGCAGCGGATGGCGCCCCGGCCCTACCGACACGGCGAGGTGCTCGTCGAGTGATGCGTACAAGGCTCCGGGGATGTGTCCGCGTCCGTACGCGGCAGCACCCTCGTCCGGGTCAGCGAGGTACCACCGACAGTCGACCAGCCGGAGTGCTCGATCGTCGATGATCTGCACGAGGTGTTCCGCAGAGATGAGGTGGCGCACCATTCGCCCAAAGGTAGTGCCCCACTGCGGTGCTGCCATCCCCGTTGGAGATGCGTCCGCGTCCAGTGGGGAGCGCCGACCCGGGTGCACCCCTGCCGGTAGGGTGGTGGGATGACAACGGTTCACCTCATCGACGGCACATACGAGCTGTTCCGAGCGCACTTCGGCGCACCGCCCCGCCAGACACCCCAGGGCTGGGAGATCGGCGCGGTCCACGGGCTGGTGTCATCCACGATCCGCCTACTCGACGAGCCAGGGGTGACGCATGTGGGAGCCGCCTTCGACACCGTGATCGAGTCCTTCCGCAACGACATGTACCTCGGATACAAGACGGGCGAGGGAACACCGCCGGAGCTCCACGCCCAGTTCCCGGTCGCGGAACGTGCCTTGGAGGCGCTCGGTGTGACCGTGTGGTCCATGATCGAGCAGGAGGCCGATGACGGGCTCGCCGCCGCCGCCATGAAGTACGCCTCCGATGTGGAGCGCGTCGTGATCCTGAGCCCCGACAAGGACATGGCGCAGCTCTACGGACATCCTCGGATCATCGGATTCGACCGTCGCAATGAGCTGTTCATCGATGCGGACGCCGTCCGTCGCAAGTTCGGCGTGGACCCGAATTCGATACCTGACTACTTGGCGCTCGTCGGAGACACCGCAGACGGCATTCCCGGCCTCCCCGGCTGGGGAGCAAAGTCCTCGGCTGCGGTGCTCGCACGATACGGCCACCTCGAGCAGATCCCTGCGTCCGAGGCGGATTGGGACGTGACAGTGCGCGGGGCCGGGAAGCTCGCTGAGACGCTCAGAACGTCGATGGACGCCGCCCTCCTCTTCAGGGACCTGGCGACGCTTCGCACGGATGCTGACATTCCTCAGACGCTCGACGACCTCGAGTGGCGGGGCGCCGACAGGCAGGCCTTCGAGGCCATCTGCGATGAGCTCGGGTTCGGAGGAATCCGGAGCCGTCCGTCGCGTTGGCGTGGTGAGTCCTCGGCGGAGGTTGCACCGACGAATCCGATCTGAACGCGGGAGTGGGAGGGTCGACGACCCTCCCACTCGTTCTCACGGTGTGCGTCGATCAGCTGACGGGGTCGAGATCCATCGGATCGGCGACCTGCTCCTGGAACACGAACTCGGGGTATGCCTCACCGCCGTGCTCGGTGCGGTCGAGACCTTCGCGTTCCTCATCCGCGGTGACTCGCAAGCCCACGGTGATGTCGATGAGCTTGAACACGATGTAGGACGTCCCGAACGCCCAGCCTGCGATCGCTGCGGCACCGATCAGCTGGGTGCCGATCGACGCATCGCCCGAGAACAGGGCTACCGCAAGGACGCCCCAAAGCCCGGCCGCGCCGTGGACCGACACGGCCCCGACCGGGTCGTCGACGCCGATGCGCTCGAGCAGGATGACCGAGAACACCATGATGACGCCTGCGATGAACCCCGTGAGGACCGACAGGCCGAACGAGATGCTCGCAGTGCCTGCGGTGATCCCGACGAGCCCGGCGAGCACGCCGTTGAGGGTGAAGCCGACATCCGGTTTCCCGACAAGGATCCAAGCGGTGACCATCGCTCCGATGGAGCCGGCGCACGCCGCGAGCGTCGTCGTCACCGCAGGGAATGCGATGTCCTGGCCGACCGCAGCGAGCGTCGATCCGGCGTTGAAACCGTACCAGCCGAACCAGAGGATGAAGAC
>CAZYGP010000110.1:3635-7051 GCA_964647265.1 uncultured Acidimicrobiaceae bacterium
GGCGTGTACATGAGGTAGGACGTGAACTTGACCCTGCCCGCGATCGCTCCGGAGATGATCGTCGCCGCGGTCGCCGCGAACACGACCTGGAAGAACCATTCCCCGGCACGCTCCGGATCGTTGAAGAACCAGACATCGCCGTAGGCGAGGAAGCCGCCGAGGGACGAGCCCCCATACGCCAGGGCGAAACCGAACGCCCAGTACACGACTCCCCCGACGGAGAAGTCCATCAGGTTCTTCATGATGATGTTGCCGGCGTTCTTCGCCCTGGTGAACCCTGCCTCGACGAGGGCGAACCCTGCCTGCATGAACATGACGAGCGCTCCGGCGAGGAGGAGCCACACGGCGTCGACGGCTATGCCGACGTCGGCGATCGAGGCCTCCTGGGCCAAGGCCCCGCCTGTGAGGGGGCCGAAGACGAACAGGGCGACCAGCGCTGTGGCCGTGATGGTTCTGCGTTTCATGGAATGCCTCCCGAACGGTGTGTTGTCGTGATCCAGGATGCGAGGACGCTACGGGCGCCCGGTTTCGCGGCCGTTACCCGTGCGTTACGGCCTCTCGACAGGTTTGTTTCGCGTCGGTTACGGGGACTCGCTGCGGTAGCCGCGGTTTGACTGGGAACACACTCGGTATTGGACTGTGGGTCGATGCACACGATCGAGGTCCGACGACTCACCAAGAGGTACGGCGACGTCGAAGCCGTTCGTGGTGTCGACCTCTTCGTCGAGGCCGGGGAGGTGTTCGCGCTCCTCGGTCCGAACGGCGCGGGGAAGTCGACCATCGTCGAGATCCTCGAAGGCCACCGGGATGCGACCTCTGGCGATGTCTCGGTCCTCGGGTACGACCCGACGGCTCGTGAGCGGTCGTACCGCGAGCGAATCGGCATCGTCCTCCAGGAGACCGCCATCGAGGAGCAGCTGACCGTCACGGAGGCGATCGACATCTACGGCGCCATGTACCCGCGCCGGCGGCCCGCAGCGGAGCTCGTGGAGCTGGTCGGTCTGCAGGAGAAGAGCTCGGCCCGGGTGAAGACCCTCTCGGGTGGGCAGAGGCGCAGGTTGGAGCTCGCCCTGGGGATCGTCGGGGATCCCGACCTCATCTTCCTCGACGAGCCGACGACAGGGTTCGACCCGTCAGCCAGGCGCCAGGCGTGGTCGATCGTCGAGAATCTCACATCCCTCGGCAAGACCGTGCTCCTCACAACCCACTACATGGACGAGGCACAGTTCCTCGCGGACCGATTGGCGGTCATCGCGAAGGGCCTGATCGTGGCGGAAGGTACGCCCGAGTCGCTCGGCGGACGGTCGACCGCCGCGACGCTGATCACCTTCAATCGGGACGGAGCGCCCATCGACGGCCTGCCCGCCGATGACATCGTGGTCGCTGAGAACGGGCGCGTCACGGTGCGCACGACCGAGCCGACTGTCACGATCCATCGGATCTCGGGATGGGCCCTCGAGCGAAACCTCGAGCTCGTCGACCTCGTGGTTTCGCGCCCGACCCTCGAAGACGTATACCTCGACCTGACAGGGGAGGCGGACGATGGGTGACCATCCCTCGACCATGTCGCTCCTGGCGAGCCAGACGACCTACCAGAACAGGATCTTCTTCAGGAATCCGACGGCGGCGTTCTTCACGCTCCTCTTCCCCCTCATGATCTTCGTCGTGTTCTCGGTGATCTTCGGGAACGAGTTCATCCCGGAACTCGGCATCAACCTCTCCCAGTACTTCGGCCCCTCGATGGCAGTGTTCGCCGCCGTGTCGGCCTCGTACACGAACATCGCGGTCACAACGGCGTACCAGCGCGACGAAGGGATCCTGAAGAGGGTGCGAGGTACTCCCCTCCCGGCAGGGATCTACCTCGGCGGCAAGATCGTGAGCGCGGTGATCATCGCGACGATCGCGGTGATCATCATGATGGCGGTCGGCGTGGCGTTCTACGGGATCCAGATCTACGCGGCGACCCTGCCCGCGGCGATCGTGACCTTCTTCGTCGGTGTCGGATGCTTCGCCGCCCTCGGTCTGCTCGTGGCAGGCCTCGTCGGGAGCGGCGAAGGGGCCACGGCGGTGACGAACGCAACCCTCCTACCTCTCGCATTCGTGAGTGGCGTCTTCCTCGTGCCCTCGGAGAATGCCCCGGCGTGGATCGACGTCGTCGCGGACTTCTTCCCGCTCAAGCACTTCGTCGTGCCGTTCACAGACGCCTTCAACCCGACGTTCACGGGATCCCCGTGGCAGTGGAACCACCTCGGCTACATGGCGTTGTGGGGTGTCGTCGGACTCGTGCTCGGCATCCGCTTCTTCAAGTGGGAGTCACCAACCGGAGGCGGTCGACGATCCCGCCGACGCGAGAAGGATGCCACATCGACCGTGCAGGTCGGTGGTGAGCCTCCGTCGTGACCGAGGTAGCCATCCGCGCGGCCACGGTGGACGATGTTCCCGGCTTCAATCGCATCTACAACACCTACATCGTCGATTCCCACGTGTCCTTCGACACCGAACCCTGGACGGACGATCAGCGCGCCGCATGGTTTGCCGATCGGGTTGCGAGGGGATACCCGGTCGTCGTCGCCGAGCGCGACGGTGTCGTCATCGGTGCCTCGTGGTCGGGTCCATGGCGTGACAAGGCCGCCTACCGCACGAGCGTCGAGACCACCGTGGTCCTCGCCGCCGGTGAATCCGGGGCCGGGGTTGGTTCGGCCCTCTACCGGCGCCTGCACGACGAACTGCGCGACGCAGGGTTCCGCGTCGCCATCGGTGTCATCGCCATGCCAAACGACGCATCCGTCGTCCTCCACCGCAAGCTCGGCTACCGCGAGGTCGGGGTCCTCGACGACGTCGGCTTCAAGGACGGGCGGCACTACTCCACGATGTTGATGCAGAAGGATCTCCGGGACGCCTGACGCTTACCTCACCGGTCGGAATCGCCATTGAAGGTTCCTTCGACCGGGCGTACGCTGGTAGGGAGGATCCGATGAACCTGATGAGGCGCGTCGTGGTGGCCGTCGCCGTCGTCGTTGCGATGGTGGCTGTGGTGGTGGCGTTCCCCGGGCCGGTCGGTGCGACCGTTTCGGGCGAGAATGGGAGGATCGCGTACGTCACCGGTGTCGACGGCGATCTCGAGATCTACTCGGTGAATCCCGACGGGACCGATGCACGGAACCTCACGAACTCCCACGGTGTGGAGGGCCTGCCCATCGACGACACGGATCCTGATTGGTCCCCCGACGGCCGGGCGATCGCTTTCACCAGATCCACGACCGACGTCGATGCGGATGAACCGAGGATCGTGAGTGAGGTCTGGGTAATGAGCGCAGATGGCTCGAACCAGCGGCGCCTCGCGGAGGGTTCGCAGCCTGCGTGGTCACCCGACGGCCGCTCCGTCGCATTCGTCCAGGATGCGGTCGGCGCGATCA
>CAZYGP010000111.1:0-6991 GCA_964647265.1 uncultured Acidimicrobiaceae bacterium
TCGGACATGCGCTCCAGGCGGTCGATCTCGCGATCGACCGCTTCCCTGGCAGAGTCGGGGAGGTCGACCTCGGTGAGCTTCTGCCGATACTCCGAGACGACGTTGTCGTCCTCTCCCAGCTCCTTCTTGATCGCCTCGAGCTGCTGTCTGAGCAGGTAGTCGCGCTGGGACTTGTCGATCCGCTCGGTTGCGCTGTCACGCACCTTCTTGCGGAGGGTGAGATCAGCGAGGACCTCCCCCATCCAGGTCATCAACTTCCCGAGGCGCTCACGCACGTCGACAGCCTCGAGGAGTTCGACCTTCTGCTCGAGTGAGAGGTCGGGCGAATAGACGGCGAGGTCGGCGAGCTGGCTGGGGTCCTCGATCCCGAGGAGGCGCTCCGCAACGGCGCCCATCCCCCGCTGGTCGAGGACCTCACGCACGACGGCCCGGTACTCGCTGGCGAGTTCCTCGAGCGCGTCGTCGATGACGTCCGCCTCGGGGTACTGCTCGGCATCGACCCACAATGCCCCGTTGTCCCCCGTACGGCCTACGCCGACACGTGCCCTGGCGATCCCCTCGACCACGACCGATGCTTCGTCATCGTTCTGGATGCGCGCGACGGTTCCGACACCGGCATAGTTCCCACCGACCCTCGGTACGAGCAGGACGAGCCCATCTGACTCGCGGGAGGCAGCCACGGCCTTTGCTCCCTCATCGGTCTCGATCCGGAGCGTCACCACCATGTGCGGGAAGACCACGCCATTGCGGAGGGGGAGTACGGGGAGTGTCAGTTCTCGGGTATCGGCCATGAGTCTCTGTCCTTCACGATTGGAACGTGTGCAACCGGTCATCCGGCGCCCATATTCCACGCCAGACCACGGAACCTGACACTAACCGGCTCAGATTCTTGCTGTGACGGTGGCTCAGTTCACGGCACAGCAGGCGCTCAGACGCCCTGTTGGAAGGTGCGACGCGTCCGTCAGTGTGAAAGCGCAGCGGCAGCGCGCTCCAAGCCGGCCCGGACGACCTCCGTCGGTGCCGAGGCATGGCACACCCGCAGATAGCCGGGTTCGACGATGCGGCACGCCGATCCGGGCGTCAGGTTGACGCCTGTCCTCTCCAGGATGCCTCGCCAGAGGCGATCCTCGGCCTCCCAGGTGGGAGCGTCGAGGTGATGCCGGAAGTCGGCGAGGAGGAAGATGCCGGAGTCACCGCGGATCGACGGGATGCCGCACGCCTCGAGCGTCGCCCTGGCGACCTCATACGACGCCCCCAACCGCTGACGCAATGCGGCGAGGTACCGCGAACACCACTCCGCATCGTCGAGCATCGACGCCATCAGGTGCTGGGTGTCGCCGGAGACCGCCGAGAAGTACAGGTGCTGCATCAACACGTCGTGCACCATCCGGTTCGATGTGACGGCCACCCCGCCGCGCAGGCCACTGGAGGCAAAGTCCTTGGAGAACGCCCAGATGAAGTGGACGTCGTCGGGGATGCCGCCGAGCATCGATGCAGCCGACCGGAAAGGCGCGTCACCGTGGATCGACAGCCCATAGACCTCGTTCATGATGATCGGCACGCCACGCCCGCGCGCCCAATCGATGGAGAGCCTCACCTCGTCGTCGGTCAGCGTCCTCCCGAGGGGGTTGGAGGGATTCGTCAGCAACAGCGCCCCGATCGGGACCACTGAAGCGTCGGCCGCCGAGGTGAGGACGTCCTCGGAGATGCGGAAGCCGTTCTCGGGCCGCGTGTGTGCCGGGACGGCGACAAGGCCAGCACGCGCCTCGATGTCGTTCCAGTAGCCCGCGTAGCTCGGGGTGGGGATGAGCACTCCCCCTCCCGGGTCCACGAGCGCCCAGGCGAGCGCCTCGACGACGGAGCCTGCGCCAGCCATCACGACGACAGAGTCCACGTCGACCTCGCACCCGAACAGCCGGTCGCCGAGGAAGCGCGCGAGCATCGCACGCAGAGCGACGGAGCCCCGCATGTCCTCGTAGCCGAAGGCCGCAGGCCCGACGTTGCGGACCGCGTTCGCCTTCTCGGAGATGATGTCCCACATCAGGTGGTTCTCGGCGACCGCCAGGCACAGATAGTCCGGGTCGCGCGGGGCCGCCGAGCGTTCGATGTGCTCGACCATGTAGGGGGCGATCGTTGACTCCGTGACCATGCGCCGCGCCCGCTGCGATACGCCGCCGCTGTCGTGTGACTCCATCATGCAAACACGATAGACACCAGGCATGTGCGCGGGAGGACGGCAGTGGCAGCCATTTAGCATCGTGTCATGCCCGAATCACCTGCCACCAGCCCAGCCACCGACGGTCTCGACGTCGACTACTCCGACCTGACGGCGCTCTTCATCAACTGCACGCTGAAGCGGTCACCGGAGGTGTCCCACACGAGGGGTCTGATCGACGTCTCCGAGGCGATCATGTCCGAGAACGGGGTCACCACGGAGATCATCCGAGCCGTCGACCACGACATCGCCCCGGGTGTCTGGCCCGACATGACCGAGCACGGCTGGGACACGGACGCATGGCCGGGGATCTATGAGAGGGTGCAGGGTGCGGACATCCTCGTGCTCGGCTCGGCGATCTGGCTGGGTGACAAGACGTCCGTCTGCACCAGGGTGATCGAGCGACTGTACGGGAACTCGAACCTGCTCAACGACGAGGGTCAATACGCCTACTACGGCAAGGTCGGGGGGTGCCTCATCACCGGGAACGAGGACGGAGCCAAGCACTGTGCGATGAACATCCTCTACTCGCTCCAGCACCTGGGTTACACGATCCCGCCCCAGGCCGACGCCGCATGGATCGGGGAAGCGGGGCCAGGGCCTTCGTACCTCGACGAGGGCTCGGGGGGACCCGAGAACGACTTCACGAACCGGAACACGACCTTCATGACGTGGAACCTGATGCACCTCGCCAGGATGCTCAAGGACGCAGGCGGCATCCCCGCACACGGCAACCAGCGTTCACTGTGGGACGCGGGGTGTCGCTTCGACTTCCCGAACCCCGACTATCGCTGAGGACGGGCACACGCCGAGCGGGCCGCACGATTCGCACTCGACACACTCGATCCACGCCGCGCGTGCGCAACGGCGACGCTGGCCTCAGTCCCACTCGATCGGGAAGACCTGATGCTTGTCCGAGAAGCCCTTGAGGGCGATGATCCTCGGTTCGCCCACTCGGATACCGGCGAGGGACCCGGCCAGGTCCTGGGTGGTCGACGACACCATGATGCCGCCGGGATCCGCCGCCATCGCGACCCGTGCCGCCTTGTTGACCGTCAGGCCGAACAGATCATCGGTCGTGCGGATGACCTCGCCCGTGTGGATGCCGATGCGGACCTCGAATCGCTCGTCGGAGCACGCCCGCTGGAGATCGACCGCCGCCCGCATGGCGGAGCGAGCCGAGCCGAACGCAAGCATCGAACCGTCACCGAGCAGCTTGACGACGGTCCCGCCGTGCGACGTCGTGATCCGCCGGACGGCTGATTCGTGAGCGGCTACGAGCGCCGCCCACGCCACATCACCGACCGACTCGGCGAGGATCGTCGAATCGACGATGTCCGTGAATACGAGCGTCATCGTGCCCTCGGATCCGGACGCCTCCGTCAGGTCAGCGCGATCACCGAGGACAGACGCCACCAGGACGTCGAGTGATGTCGTGAGCGAAACGCCCAAGACCTGCCGGTTCGAAACCGGTATCGAATTGTGCCATTGGACGACCCTCCACGACCCTGCTTCGAGCCTGAACACGGCGGAATGACGCATCGGGGTCGCTGATTCGGGAGTGACGACCGTCGAGTGCACCGTTATCCATCCGAACGCGCCGTCCTCGAACGCCTCGGCCTCATGTACCTCGACCCTGAAGTCGGGGATCTCGTCCATCTGGCGTTGATAGATCGCGAGAAACTCCTCCGGGCTCTTCCAACGCTCTCCCTCGTCGAAGCCGAACACCCGGAGGCTCCCGTCCGATGAGAACATGTTCGACATGGTCTCGAGATCATTCGTCGGCCATGTCGCCAGGATCCTCCGTGCAACGGCCTCGATCTCGGGAGATGGCGTAGGCGACATGCCGAGACAATAGCCAGAGGGGCAAGTGCCATGAGGCCGTGGTCCACACCCTTGACTCCGCCCTCCATCGTGTCGAGACTGCGTCGATGCCCTCTGATGAGATCGACACCTACCTGGCGAACCTGGACGAACCTGCGAGGAGCACGCTCGAGGACCTTCGACGAGTGATCCTCGACATCGTCCCCGACGCGGAGCAGGGCATGTCATATGGGGTTCCTGCATTCAGGTGCGACGGCAAGCCAATCGCGGGTTTCGCCGCGTACAAGGGCCACCTCAGCTACCTCCCGCACAGCGGCACCGTGCTCGAAACGCTCGCAGCCGAGGTGTCCGAGTACACGACGTCGAAGGGGGCGCTCCAGTTCCCGATCGACTCCCCCCTCGACCGCGATCTCGTCGCGAAGCTGATCGCGGCGCGACAGGACGAGATCTCAGGCAGCTGACCGTCCCGGTTGCGAGTCGCTGGAGACGCACTGTTCTTGCGTAACTCACGTCCTCTCCGGTGGCGTCAGTTGCGCAAGAACGGGCAGATGGCTCCTGGCGGTCCAAAGATCGGGGACACGGTGCGTGCCAACCGGGTAGCGTGGCTCCTCACCGTGCCGAGCGGCGCGGGGACGTTCCAAGGAGGAGCACTCGATGATCATGTCGGTCGCACATGCCCCGGTCGGTGAGGCAACGTATGCGCACGTCTTCGGTGCCTGGTCCGACCTCGTCGTCGGGGAACGCCCGGACGGTCTCGTCGATTGCTATCTGCTCGAGAACGACGGCCTCGTCCAGATCGCAGCGATCTGGACGAGCCGTGAGCACCACGATCGGGCCGTCCACGACGAGAACAGCCATCCCGGATACTCCGTGTTCGAGGCATCCGGGATCGACTGCACGCACACGGTGTTCAATGTCGTCGGTCGCGTGAAGTAGCACACGGAGGCTCGCACCTCCGGTGGGAGGTCGTCGACAACCACTAGCGTCGGTCGCTGTTCGCCGACATCGACCGAAGGGGAGCGTGGCACATGGGACGCGCGGGACAGATCACGATCGCACTCATCGCCCTCGTCGCAGTCTCGTGCGGCGGCGGGGAGGAGGCATCGAACCAAGGGGAGGCGGCCACGACAACCGTCGTAGCGCCTACGACATCGGCGAGCAGCGGCAGCGACGAGAGCAACGCCGGATCGCCCGGTACACCGTCGGTCGCCGTTCCGACCGCACGGTTCACAGCGCACGGACCACAGCCTCCCAACACCATCGGTCCCGCGTGTTCCGACGTAATCGAGCAGCGGGGAGGTGACGTCTTCCGGTTCACGCCCCCGGTGTCGTGGTCCTGGAAGGGCACCACCGGTGGTAGCGGCCCCGACGAGGTCTCGCTGACCGCGGACGACGTCACCATGTATGTCACCGAGGCCTCATACGACTATGAGACACAGACCCTGATCGGATGGGAGGTGCTCGGCCCGTCGGGCGTTGACCTCGACCTCGCTGGCGAGACCATCCCGATGATGGAGATCACCCTCGACGGTGTGAACGGGTACGCGATCGTCGACCTTCCGTACCTCTATCCACTCCCCCAGCTCGGCGACGACGGCGCCCTCGGCACGGTCGCTCTGACCTCCGACGCTCCCGGTCGACCAACGATCGACGAGGCACGTGAGCTGCTCGAGACCGTGAGGATCGAACGCTGCGCAGCGGTGGGACAAGCCCTCATCTGGGGCCCGGTCGGCGGTGTCCATCTGGTTCCGCGCTTTGAACCGGACCCGCTCGGAAAGCCGTACCCGGACCAGCCCCAACCGGCCTTCGACCCGACGAAGTCGCCTCTGGAGGCCTACTCGATCGAACAGATCGCATACCTGTTGCCCGTCGAGGCCGATATCGCGACCTGCGTCGCCGAGCAGGCGCGTGTGGTCGGCACCGGGAACCCGATCGCGCATCTGTTCATGTTCGTCCCCAGCGGCACCAACAAGGAAGCGCTCGCGGGCATCGTCGCCGGCTGCTGACCTACGAGTTGATCGCGGGGATGATGTGCCGACCGTAGGCCTCGAGGGTCTCTTCGCGCTGGTCGTGCATGAGGTAGATGCCGAACTGGTCGACGCCCATGTCCTTCAGCAACGTCAGCTTCTCGATGTGGTCCTCGACAGGTCCGATCACACAGAACCGATCCACGATGTCATCGGGGACGAAGAAAGTGTCCGGATTCCCTGATCTCCCATGGTGTGCGTAGTCGTAGGCCTCGCGCTCCGCGATGTAGTCGGAGAGGGCAACCGGCACCATGGACTCGTCGTCACCGTACCGATTGACCAGATCAACGACGTGGTTGCCCACCATGCCACCGAACCACCGGAGCTGCTCGCGCTGGTGATCCAGGTCGTCCCCCACGTAGGCGGGCGCAACGACGCAGATCTTGATGTCGTCGGGCTCCCTGCCGGCCTCCACCGCTGCGTCGTGGACCGCCCTCATCGTCCACTCGAGGATCTGGGGATCCGCCAGCTGGAGGATGAAGCCATCTGCGTACCGGCCCACGGTGGCGAGCGCCCGCGGGCCGTAGCCCGCACCCCACATCGGCAGGTTCCAGCCCTCGTCGATCCACGGGATCTTGATCTCGAGCCCGTTGTAGACCACGGACTCGCCCGCAACGAGGCCTTTGATGACCGCCATCGTCTCGACCATGTTCGCAAGGCTCCTGGGTTCGAAGCCGATGTACCTGAGCGCGGAGTCCCCACGCCCCATGCCGCAGATCGTCCGTTCGCCGAACATCTCGTTGAGCGTGGCGAACAGGGAGGCCAGGACGGTGGCATCCCGAGTCCCTGGGTTCGTGACCATCGGGCCGACGACCATGCGCTCGGTGTTCGCGAGGATCTGGCTGAAGATGACGAACGGTTCCTGCCACAGCACGTGGCTGTCGAACGCCCACGTGTACGTGAAGCCGTGGCCCTCTGCCGCCAC
>CAZYGP010000112.1:0-6952 GCA_964647265.1 uncultured Acidimicrobiaceae bacterium
GAACTGCTGCTTGGCATGATCGGCCTGGCGTACCCACCTGACGAGCTCGACCCTGCGCTCGGCGTCGATCTCGCCTTCGGTGGCGAGTGCCTCCTCGGCCCGGTGTCCGCGTTCGATGGCGCGCGCGAGGCGGACCTCGTCCTCGGCGGTGAGGAGATCGTGGGAGGCAACCGACTCGAGGTACAGACCGATGGCGTCGGCAATCGCCGATTGCCGTGCAGCGTCAGCCATGCAACCCCCCGTTGCGTTTCGCCCGTGTCGATCCAGCACTTCGAAGGTATCACCACCCGTCCACTTCGGCAAGCGGCTTGTACCCTCACGGTGACCCCTCGATCGGACGACATGCCACTCCGGCTCCTCATCGGCGGTGCGCTGTGCGCCGCGACGCTTTCTGCGTGTTCCGGCGCGCATGGCGTCCACCCGGGGGATGCCGTGGTTTCACCCGATCGCGGGGAACCGGCGTTCACGGTGGTGGTACTCGCAGCAGACGACCTGGTCTCGATCGACGCGATCGTGCTCGTGGATGGCGCCGAGGCGACACTCGTCGACGGTGCTCCCGTCATCAGCTGGCAGGGCACGCCGGTCGACCTCGATGTGTCGGCGCCGGGGTTCGAACCCTGGACGTTCCTCGTCGAGCAGTACCCCGACAGTGGCACCGTCGAGTTCCGGCTCGAACCGGTGGTGCTCAGCGGCGTCGTCACCACGAACGATGGAAAGCCCCTTCCCGGTGTGGCGGTCACGCTCGGAAACGCCCACGATCAGACTGACAACGAGGGACGGTACGCCCTCGACCGCGCCGTGGCCGGAACGATCGAACTGGAACGACCGGCCTGGGAACCTGCCTCGTTCACGTGGGACGGAGCCATCGCCCAGTACGACATGTCGATGAACCCGCAGGTGATCCGGGCCATCCGCGCGTCACCGGAGGACGTTCTCGACGCCGCCCGGTGGGAGACGATCCTCTCGCTGGCGGACGACACGGGCGTCAACGGGCTCGTCGTCGACCTGAAGACGGAGAACGGTACGGTCGTCCATCCGACCGAGGTCGATCGCGCCAACGCGATCGGAGCCGTGAGTCCATACTTCGACGCCCGCGACGTCGTTGCGGCAGCCGACGCTCGATCTCTCCACCTCATCGGGCGAATCGGTGTCTTCCAGGACGACTTCCTCGCTGCCGCCGAGCCCGACCATGCCGTGACCACCGAGGACGGTTCGCTGTGGCGGTCCGGGAACGGGTTTGCGTGGCTCGATCCCTCGGATCCGGCGTCGTTTGAGTACTCCATCGCCCTCGCCGAGGAGGCCTGCCGCATCGGGTTCGACGAGATCCAGTTCGACTACGTGTCGTTCCCGTACGGCGGTGATGTCTCGACGGCGGTGTTCGATGCGGAGTACAACCAGGAGGTGAGGGTGGCCTCCGTCGCTTCGTTCCTGTCGAGGGCCTATGCCGTGCTGCATCCGATGCGGTGCGCCGTGTCGTCGACGCTCCTCGGCATCGTCCTCGAATCGGGGACGGATGAGGGTGTCGGCCAGCAACCGGGGACGATGTCGCGGATCGTCGACGTGCTTGCGCCAACCCTGTACTCGACGAACTACGGGCAGGGCTGGAAGGGGTTCGACAACCCGAATGAGCACGCAGCCGAGATCATCGACACCGCGCTGGCAGGGGGCCGCGCGAAGCTCGACGGTCACGGGTATCTCCGCCCATGGCTCCAGACGTGGACGATCAGCGTCGGCGATCAGCGCGCCGTACAGTCCGTCGTCAGTGATGCCGGACATGGGTGGATGCTGTGGAGCAACAACGCGAGTTATTCGGCGGCCGCCCTCCCTCCGCGCTGAGCGCACTGTCGGATGCCCTCATCATGTGCCGCGCCTGCCCACGGTTGGTGGCTTGGCGCGAGGAGACGGCCCTGACCAAGCGCGCGGCCTACGCCGAGGACACCTATTGGGCACGCCCCGTCCCCGGCTTCGGGGATCCCGACGCGCGGATCGTCGTGATCGGCCTTGCCCCTGCCGCTCATGGC
Source organism: uncultured Acidimicrobiaceae bacterium (assembly GCA_964647265.1). Lineage (GTDB taxonomy): Bacteria > Actinomycetota > Acidimicrobiia > Spongiisociales > UBA5794 > SZUA-442. Next base: position 2,022 of record CAZYGP010000112.1, read on the forward strand.
GCCAACAGAACGGGACGCATGTTCACAGGGGACCGGTCGGGGGAGTGGTTGTACCGTGCCATGCACCGCGCGGGGCTGGCATCGCAACCCGAGTCCGTCGCGATCGACGACGGCCTCATCCTGAGTGACGCGTGGGTGACGGCTCCCGTGCGGTGTGCGCCACCCGGGAACGCACCGACGCCGACGGAGCGTGACACGTGTGCATCGTGGTTTGATGCCGAACTCGCCTTGCTCACACATGCACGGATCTTCGTGACCCTCGGGAGGTTCGCCTACGAGTCCCTGTGGCGCCACTTCCTCCGGAGCGGGGCTCCGCTGCCGACACCGCGGCCCGCCTTCGTCCACGGCCGCATCGTCGCTGTGGACGATCGATCCGTGGTGATGAGCTACCACGTGTCCCAGCAGAACACCTTCACCGGCAGGCTCACCGAGGAGATGCTCGACGGCGTCTTCGCTGCGGCAAACGAGCTCGTTCGCGCCGGGTGCGGCGACATGGACGAGAGGGGACCCCGCGTCACCGACGCGTGAACACGGCGGACGGGATGCGCATCTGGCGGTTCCACACATCGCGTAGGTGGGGATACGGGTTGATCTTGTTCCCTTCGAATGCGATCTCGAAGTGGGTGTGGGGTTGCCTGCCCTCCGCGTTGCCGGAGTTCCCGACGTACCCGATCACCTGTCCGGCACGGATCACGGCACCGACGGTGATCAAAGGGTGAAGCGCGGTCCAGACTCCCCCGTTGCCATCGTCAGTTCCGAGCGTGTCGTTGTTGAGGTGCATGTAGGTGGACGTCCAGCCGCCACCGTGGTCGAGGCGCACGTACACGCCAGAGAGGCGCTGGACGCCGAACGCGGTGACGGTTCCCTCCGCGACGGCGACGACCCTCGTCCCGCGAGGGCTGAAGATGTCGGTGCCTGTGTGGCGCCTCCCTCCGGAGCGACGGGCACCCCACGAGTCCCAGAAGTTCACCGCCACCGTGTCGTGGGGGAACGCCGAGAGCACGAACTCGGGTGGCTCCGTCGAGGGGCTGGCATGTGCGGGCCCGGTGAACAAGGCCCCTTCCGCCGCGGTGAAGCCAATGACGAGGGTCGCGATGAGCGCGAGCGCGTAGCTGCGTGTGATCTGCATGGGAATCGACCTCCTCGGCCGCTGGGTCGATGACCGTGCGCGGCTCGATCGTGATCAGAGGGGGGAACCGTAGGAGGCCGCCCCCGATAGTCGCACCCTGATTCTCCTATGGCGATGGTGGAAACCGGCATCGTCACCCCGCGCCATCGGTATCCTCTCGACGAACAACTGCGACGACCGAAGGAACCGCTGTGGAAACCTCAACGATCGGCGTTTCCGACGCCCCGTGGATGGCAGAGAAGCGGCTCCGCGCCTCCACCGAGATGGCAACGCTCCCGATGCCGTCGACCCGTGATGAGATCTGGCGCTATCTCGACCTCGACTTCGATCCGGGTCTCGGCGCTGCAATGACAGGCCCTGGATCACCTGCGCCCGACGACGCCATCGTCGCAGGATGGTCGGGAGCCGCCGTGCGTATCGTCGATGGATTCGTGACGACGCCGGGCATTCGACTCGTCTCCTCGATGCCCGAACCGATCGACGGTGTTCGGGGCGCCGATCTGTTCTCGACGGCCCACATCGCGCTGTCCCCCGGAAGTGCCCTGATCGGATCCGAGCTTCTTGGTTCCCCTGTCCTGGTGGATGTCCAGTCGACGTCGTCCGCACCGACGTTTCCCGGTGTCCATGTCGAGGTTCCCCCGGGCGCCGACGCCTCCGTTGTCGTTCGACTGCGTTCGGCATCCGATGCCGAGACCACCGTCGTACCCGTCATTTCGGCCGAGGTCGGTGCGAACGCCCGCCTCTCGCTCACCGTGATCCAGGATTGGAACTACCGAACCCGATCGTTCGGACGCGGCATCGTCCGCCTCGGCCGCGATGCCGGACTCGTGATCTCCGAGATCGGCCTCGGGGGCCGCCTCGGGCGACTGCACCTCGACGTCGACTTCATCGGAGACGGGTCACATGCCAAGGTCTACGGTGCGTACTTCGGCGAAGCGGACCAGACCCTCGACTATCGCTACTTCATGAACCACATCGGTCGCAACACCCGTTGCGACATGTTCCTCAAGGGCGCTGTCGAGGACTCGGCGCTCTCGGTCTTCACAGGGCTCATCCGGATCGAGGAGACCGGTCAGAAGACCGAGTCCTTTCAAACGAACCGAAACCTCATCCTCTCACCGGGTGCGTCCGCCCAATCCGTGCCGAACCTCGAGATCCTCGCGAACGATGTGAAGTGCGGCCACGGATCGAGTGTCGGCCCCCTGGACCCCGACCAGCGTTACTACCTGATGAGCCGCGGTCTGACACCCCAACGTGCGGATCGCCTCCAGGTTCGCGGCTTCTTCGAGGAGGTCATCAGCCAGCTTCCTGACGCAGGCATCGCGGAATGGGTGCGCACCCGGATGAACGGCAAGTTCATCACGGCACAGGAAGAGGGCAGGGTATGACGACCATCGAGCTCGGTCCGATCACGGCGATGGCCGACGGAGTTGGCAGAAGGGTCGACGTCGGCGACGATCGGATCGCAGTCTTCCGTTCAGGGGACGAGGTCCATGCCATCGGTGACCGATGCAGCCATGCCGAGGCATCGCTGTCCGAGGGTGAAGTCGTCGGGTACGAGGTGGAATGCCCTCGCCACGGCGCGCTCTTCGACATCAGGACCGGCGAGGTGTTGTCGCTCCCGGCAACGAAACCCGTGCCGACCCATCGCGTGGAGATCCGCGAGGGCATGGTCCTCCTGACGGTGGGGGAGGAGTCCCATGTCTGATGCTCTGGCTGTCACCGATCTGCGAGCCGGAATCGGCAACCTGGAGATCCTCAGGGGCGTCGACATCACGGTTCCCTTCGGGCAGGTCCACGCGATCATGGGTCCGAACGGCTCCGGGAAGTCCACCCTGGCACACGTGCTGATGGGTCGCTCGATCTTCGAGGCATCCGGCTCAGCCCTCGTCGCAGGGAACGAGATCATGGGCATGACGACGGATCAGCGTGCGCGTGCCGGCCTGTTCGAGGCATTCCAGTATCCCACCGAGGTGCCAGGTGTGACGCTCGACGACCTGACCGCGGAGATGGCAGGGAGCAATCCGGACGATCTCGGCTTCGACGCCCGGATCGTCGCCGCATCCGAACGCCTCTCGATGGACCGATTCAGGAGCCGTGCCGTCAACGTGGGGCTCTCGGGCGGCGAGAAGAAGCGGTCCGAGATGTACTTGCTCGGCGTTGCGAGTCCCAAGGTCGCGATCCTCGACGAGATCGACTCCGGCCTCGACATCGATGCTGTTCGCGAGGTCGCCGCGATGGTCGAGGATCTCCGGGGTCCCGACATCGGTATCGTGCTCATCACCCACTACAGCCGCATCCTGCGGTACATGGACGTCGATAGGGTCCACGTGATGGTGAGGGGAAGGATCGTGAAGTCCGGTGGATCCGAGATCGCGGAAGAGCTCGAGGGGTCGGGGTACACGGAGTACATGGTCGCCTCTGCGTAGCGACCGGCAACCGTGAACGCCGAGACCGCCCGCCTCGCGAACCTCATCTCCGCGTCGCACCGGATCCTCCTCATCACCGGAGCTGGCGTGTCCACAGGATCCGGAATCCCCGACTATCGGGGCCCGAATGGTGTGTGGCAGACGCAGCGACCGGTCGAGTACGGCGACTTCCTCGCCTCCGAGGACAAGCGCGTCGAGTACTGGGAACAGAAGCTCGCTGCGGCTCCCCTCATCATGTCCGCAAAGCCCGGTCGTGTGCACCGCGCTTCGGTCGAGCTCGAACGCGCGGGACGCCTTGCCGGGATCGTCACCCAGAACATCGATGGGCTCCACACCGAGGCCGGTTCCTCGTCGAGCGTCGTCATCGAGGTCCACGGGACCGGTCGCGAGGCCGCTTGCCTCGAATGCGGTGCCCGCGGACCGATCGAACCCATCCTCGAGGTCTTCGCATCCACTCGCCGCGCGCCCCGGTGTTCTCAGTGCGGGGGTCTCGTGAAGCCTGCGACGATCAGTTTCGGACAGCAGCTCGATCCCTTGACCCTCGCCAGGGCGGCGCAGGCCGCCGATCGCTGCGATCTCGTCGTTGCGCTTGGTTCCACGCTCTCGGTATATCCGGCGGCAGCGATCCCGCTCGACGCCGCGCACCGGGGTGTGCCGTACGTGATCGTCAACCGTGGCAGGACGGATCACGACGATCTCCCCGCGGTGACGTTGCGGATCGACGGCGACGTCGAGGAGGTCTTCGCGGACGCGGTTGCCGACGCCCTCATGCGGTGATGACCACTGCTCCAGGGGGCACGGGTGCCGGTCACCGCTAACGTGAAGGCCGGAGTCCGAGTCGAGCGGAAGGACGCACATGAGGATCGAGCGCGACTCGATGGGCGAGGTTCCTGTACCTGACGGCGCGTACTACGGCGCATCGACGCAACGTGCCGTCGACAACTTCCCGATATCGAATCTGAGGTTCGGGAGGACCTTCATCTGGGCGCTCGGCCTCCTCAAGGCATCGGCGGCGGTGACGAACAAGGCGAACGGCTCGGTTGACGCCGCCATCGCGGACGCGATCGTCACCGCTGCGGAACAGGTCATGGGCGGCGACCTCGACGAGCATTTCGTCCTCGATGTGTTCCAGACGGGTTCGGGCACCTCGACGAACATGAATGCGAACGAGGTCATCGCGAACCGCGCCTCCGAGCTCCTCGGTGGCGACCTCGGATCGAGGCTCGTCCATCCGAACGACCACGTGAACGCCGGGCAATCGTCCAATGATGCGATTCCGACGGCGATCCACGTTGCGGCGGTCGCCGGCATCGAGCAGAAGCTGCTCCCGGCACTCGATGCCCTCGCGACGTCGCTCGAGGCGAAGGCGACGG
>CAZYGP010000113.1:0-6908 GCA_964647265.1 uncultured Acidimicrobiaceae bacterium
AACGGCGACGAGGGGGACCCCGGCGCCTACATGGACCGAACCGTGATGGAGGACGATCCCCACCGTGTGATCGAGGGCATCGCGATCGCCGCGTACGCGACGGGGGCGTCGAAGGCGTACATCTATGTCAGGGCCGAGTACCCGAGGGCCGTCGAACGGCTCGACAGGGCGATCCGTGTTGCGAGGCGCAACCGACTCCTCGGACGGAGGATCCTCGAGTCCGATTTCGATCTCGAGGTCGAGGTCCGTATCGGTGCGGGGGCGTTCGTCTGTGGTGAGGAGACGGCCCTGATGGCATCGATCGAGGGACGGCGCGGCACGCCACGATTGCGCCCGCCGTATCCGACCGAGTCCGGACTCTGGGGCGAGCCGACGATGATCAACAACGTCGAGACCTTGGCGAACATCCCGGCCATCATCAACCGTGGCGCGGAATGGTTCGCGTCCATCGGGACACCGACGAGCACCGGAACGAAGGTGTTCGCCCTTGCAGGGGACCTCGTGAACATCGGGCTCATCGAGGTGCCGATGGGGATCACCCTTCGAACCATCGTCGAGGACATCGGGGGAGGGATCCCCAACGGCGGAACCTTCAAGGCCGCCCAGACGGGTGGTCCCTCAGGGGGTTGCATACCCGAGGAGTTCCTCGACACGCCCGTCGATTACGACAGCCTCCGCGAACTCGGCTCGATCATGGGTTCCGGGGGACTCATCGTCATGGACGACACGGTCAAGATGCCAGAGGTCGCCAAGTACTTCATGGAGTTCTGCATGGACGAGAGCTGCGGCAAATGCACGCCGTGTCGAGCCGGCACTGTGCAGATCCACGGCCTCCTGGACAGGATCACGTCCGGCACGGGGACTCGCAAGGATCTGAGGCACCTCGAGCAGTTGTGCGCAACCGTGCGCGACACCAGCCTCTGCGGCCTCGGTCAATCCGCACCGAATCCGGTGCTGAGCACCCTCCAGTACTTCGGGGACGAATACGAAGCCCTCCTCGTCGGGACCGGATTGGAGATCGTCGATGCGTGAACGACGCACCACTGTCTCGGTCACCTTCGACGGCGAGGAGTACGAGGCATACGCGGACGAGACCGTGATGGAGGCGTCACGGCGCCTGGGGGTGGAGATTCCGTCGCTCTGCTACCTCGAGGGCCTGTCGGTGTGGGGTGGATGCCGCGTGTGCGTCGTCCAGATCGCCGAGGACCACCGGCTCCGACCGGCGTGCGCCACCCCGGTGGCGCCAGACATGGAGATCCTCACCGACACACCGACCCTTCGCGCGCACCGCAAGTCGATCGTCGAGCTCCTCTTCGCCGAGGGCAACCACGTGTGCGCCGTGTGCGTGGTGAACGGGAACTGTGAGCTCCAGGACACAGCCGTCGAGACCGGAATGGACCACGTCCGGTATGACTACCAGGCGCCGCTGCGGGCCGTGGACGCCTCACATCCGAAGTACGTCTTCGACCCGAACCGTTGCATCCTGTGCACGAGATGCGTTCGGGTGTGCCACGAGATCGAGGGTGCCCACGTGTGGGACATCGCCTACCGCGGCGCCGACGCGATCCTCGTCGCGGAGATGGGCAAGCCGTGGGCTGAAGCCACGTCGTGCACATGGTGCGGGAAGTGCGTCGCCGTCTGCCCGACCGGTGCACTCGCGTACCAGGGCAGGGCCGTGGGCGAGATGGTGCATCAGACCGACATCGTCATCAGGCTCGCAACGGCGAGACAGCACGGCGAATGGATCGATCCGGGGGAGTTCCGATGACCCATCCGGGCGGTGCAGCCGTCGCAGCGACGCCGTCGGGCAAGGCACGGGTAGCGACGGTGTGGCTCGGAGGGTGCTCGGGCTGTCACATGTCGTTCCTCGACATGGACGAGTGGCTCTTCGAGTTCGCCAAGTTGGCCAGTCTGGTCTACAGCCCCCTCGCCGACGTCAAGGAGTTCCCCCAGAACGTGGACGTGACACTCGTCGAGGGAGCCATCGCCAACGAGGACAACAGGGAACTCGCCCTGATCGTGAGGGCCAACACGAAGACCGTGGTTTCCTTCGGGGACTGCGCGGTGAACGGGAACGTCTCCGCGATGCGCAACCCGCTCGGCGATCCGATCGAGATCCTTCGTCGTGTCTACGTGGACGCCGTCGACCGCAACCCCGTCATCCCCAGCGAGGAGGGCATCGTGCCTGCACTCCTCCCCAAGGTCCTCCCCCTCCATCACCTGATCGACGTGGATGTCTTCCTCCCGGGCTGCCCACCGCCGGCCGAACGCATCCAGAGGACCGTCACTGCGCTGCTCACGGGCGAGCCGCTCGGCGAGCGCGGCGGCGACATCAGATTCGGATGAGGAGCGGAACCGCCCATGCATGACCTCGTAGTGATCGACCCGGTCTCGCGGATCGAGGGTCACGCCAAGATCACGATCAGGCTCGACGCCGACGGTCGCCCCGTCGACACCCGCTTCCACGTGACCGAGTTCAGGGGGTTCGAGGCGTTCTGCGTCGGCCGTCCGGTGTGGGAGATGCCGTCGCTGACCGCGCGCACATGCGGCATCTGCCCCGTGAGCCACCTCGTTGCCTCTGCGAAAGCAGGTGATGCGGTGATGGGTGTCCAGATCCCGGCGAATGCGGAGCGGCTCCGACGGATCGCAAACCTCGGGCAGATCATCCAATCCCACGCGCTGAGCTTCTTCCACCTCAGCTCGCCGGACCTCCTGCTCGGCTTCGACGCCGATCCATCCACGCGCAACGTCTTCGGTTTGATGGAGGCCCAACCGGAGCTCGCTCGTCGTGGGATCCGGCTGCGCGGCTTCGGGCAGTCAGTGATCGAGTCGATTGCCGGGCGCAAGGTTCACGCCCCCGGCATCGTCCCGGGGGGCATAGCAGAGCCGATGACCTCCGAGACCCGTACCGAGCTCCAGGGCCACCTCGCTGAGTCCTTCGAGACAGCGACGATGGCGCTCGAGCTGTTCACGGGGATCCTGGACGGGTTCGAGCGCGAGGTGCGCGCCTTCGGGCAGTTCCCGAGCTACTTCCTGGCGCTCGCCAACGATGATGGCCGTTGGGAGCACTATGACGGGCATCTCAAGGTCGTGGACGCGGCCGGCGCCGTCGTCGCCGATCGTGTTCCCGTTGCGGAGTACCGCACGCTCATCGGTGAGGCTTCCAACGTGGATTCGTACCTCAAGAGCCCGTACTTCAAACCCGCCGTCGATGGTGGCGACGACCTGAGGTCGGGCATGTATCGCGTCGGCCCCCTCGCACGGTTGAACGTGTGCGAGACGATGGGGTCCCCCGCTGCGGACGACGCCCTCGCCGCGTACCGTGAACGCGCCGGGGGCATCGCCACGTCGTCGTTCTTCTTCCACTACGCACGGCTCATCGAGATCCTCGCTGCCGTCGAGCTGATGCGTGAGCTGCTCGCAGCCAACGACGTGCTCGATACGATGGTCCGCGCGACAGCCGGCATCAACCATCTCGTGGCTGTCGGGTCGTCAGAGGCACCACGCGGGACCCTCTTCCACGAGTACCACGTAGACCGCAATGGCCTCCTCGAGCAGGTCAACATGATCATCGCAACGGGGCAGAACAACCTCGCGATGAACGCGACGGTGCATGAGATCGCAAAGGAATGGATCACGGGACCCGACATCCCCGAGGAGATCCTCAACCGCATCGAGGCAGGCATCCGGGCGTTCGATCCGTGCCTGAGCTGCTCCACCCATGCGATCGGCCAGATGCCACTCATCGTCAGCCTGGTCGACGCAGAGGGGAAGACCGTCTGTGAGCGCATCCGGGGCTGACGTCCTCGTCATCGGCTACGGCAACGACATGCGCCGCGACGACGGTGCCGGCCGGTGGGTGGCCGACCAGATCGAGATGCTCGGCCGTGACGACATCGATGTGCGGTCCGTGACCCAACTCAGCCCGGAAATGGCCCTCGACGTGGCCGGCCGGTCGCTCGTCGTGTTCGTCGACGCGTCGGTGGACACGAAGGAACTCCACGTTCGGCCCGTCGAAGCAAACCCCGGAGTTCAGGTCATGACCCACCACGGCGACCCCGCTTCCCTGCTGGCACTGGTTCCGACAGTCGGGACGATGCCAGCCGAGGCGCATCTCGTGTCCATTCCCGCATCGGACCTCGACCTCGGCTTCGAAATGTCACCGCCGACCCAGTCGGCCGCAGGTCGAGCGGTGGTTGCGATTCTCGATCTCATCGATGGCGCATGACGGGCGGGTTGATCCCCTGAGCCCTCCCAACGCCGGACATTCTCTGCTTTGGGCGCCATCTGGTGCTACGTTCGATCCGAGTCGGACCGCCGGTCAGGGCTCGATCCACCGAGCCTGCGTGGACCCGGAGGGTTCAGGGAGGAATATGAGTCCTGACGACCACGATCCAGCCCCAGGTGGCGACCTCCGATCCGTTGAGCTGCAGACGGGTCGAATGGAGGCGTTCAGTGACGGGGTGTTCGCCATCGCCATCACGCTCCTGGTCCTGGAGATCTCCATCCCTTCGGACAGGGGGTCGGATCTGCTCAGGGCGGTGTTGGAGGCCTGGCCGTCCTATCTCGCCTACCTCATCAGCTTCCTGACGATCGGGTCGGTGTGGTTGGCACACTCGGCCATCACCGAGTTCCTCCACCGGGTCGATCCGATCCTGTTGCGCATCAACCTGATCCTGCTCCTGGTCGTCGGGTTCCTCCCGGTGCCAACCAAGGTCCTGGCGGACTACCTGCACTCAACTGATGGCGAACGAGTTGCGGTCACCATCTACGGCCTCGCGCTGCTCGCCACTCGCCTCATGGTCATGGCATTGTGGAGGTACGGGGTCTCGAGAGGACTCGTTCGAGCGGACCTGAACAACGAAGATGTGCGGAGTGTGACCCGGAAGCTGACGCCGAGCCTCGCTGCCTACGTGGTCGCCATCAGCGTCGGTCTGGTTCTGCCGAACGTCGCGGTGGCCCTCTACCTGCTCGCCGCGGTGTACTTGGTGTTGCCTCTCCGTTCGCGAGGAGGGCGAACGACAGCCGAAGTCAACGCATGACCGAACGCAACGTGCTGGGGCGTGATCTCGAGGCATGCGGCATCGATCCGGTGACGGGGTGGTTCCGTGACGGATCGTGCCGGACCGACGAGGCGGATCGAGGCAGCCACACGATCTGTGCGGTGATGACCGCCGAGTTCCTCGAGCACCAGCGATCGATCGGGAACGACTTATCGACTCCGATGCCGCAGTTCCGGTTCCCCGGCCTCTCACCGGGTGACCGATGGTGTGTCACCGCCGCGAACTGGCTGCGCGCCCACACCGACGGCGCAGCGGCACCCGTCGTGATGGCGGCGACGAACGTCGAGGTGCTCGAGGTCGTACCCATGGATGTGCTCGCACAGTACGCGGTCGATGTTCCGGACGACCCCGGTCAGCTCGCTCCCTGAGCGGGTTCGGTCGCGTCGGTACCATGCGCCTCCGTGACCTCCTCGGCGATCGTCTTCGGCGGACGTCCGAGCACGAAGCCGACTGCCGCACCGACCGGGAGGGCCCACACCGCGAGGAACACAGCGGACATGGCGTCCGTGGTGAATGCGCCGACCACCCCGACGGCGGTGGCGAGGATGAGCGCGCCACCGACCGTGTACCGGCGTTGCTTGGATGGCATGGTCGTCCAGAGCCATTCACCGTTGCGGCGATAGCCGAGTGCCGCGCCGAAGATGGCGCCCACGGGTGCGAACGAGATCATGGCCATCACGACGGCGACGAGGTCCTCCCACCCGTCCTGGGAGCCGAAGCTCCCTGCCCACAACATCACGAAGATGCCGATGAAGTACGCAACGAACGACCCGACGATGGCGAACGCAACGACCAGGACGATCCTCTCGACCATGTTCTTGGATTCGTTCCTGGCTGCCATCGTGCTCCTCGTCCTGCGCTGTTCCCATCGAACGGTATCGACCATCGACCGATCCGTCCACCGATCTCGTCCATCCGCTGCTCAGTCGAGGATGACTGCGCCGAGGGTTCGCAGGTAGGCCTTGTCCGTGTCGAAGGCAAGCGGCGGCAGATGGTCGAGGGCGAAGTACTCGGCACGGTCGGCGTCGTCGCCCGCGACGAGGTCCCCACCGGTGATCGTCCCCGAGAACCACACCCCGACGGTGAGCTTGGCCGGATCGTGGAAGTTCGATGCGATCCACACGACGTCGCCCACCTCGGCGGTGAGGCCGGTCTCCTCCTCGAGCTCACGGGCTGCTGCCTCCCGGATCTCCTCGCCGTAGGTCACGAATCCCGCAGGGATCGCCCAGAAGCCCTCCCTGGTCATTCCGGGGCCGCGTCGGATCAGGAGGATCCTGCCGTCGTCGTCGAATACGGCGACCGCCGCACCGACACCGGGGTTGCGCCAATGCACGAACCCGCATGTGCCACACCGCATTCGTGGTGCCCCGCCGAGACGTGTCCACGACAGCTCGGAACGGCACTGTGGACAGTACGTGTACTCGCCGGGCCAGGGATCACCGTCTGGCGGTTGTTCCGTGCGCATCTGGTGACCATACGCACTTCGCAGGTCGTCGCGTCGGCCGTGCCCCGTATGCTGTCGATGTGACGACTCCGACCTCAGGGCCCGCCCCCGACATCGACGAGGGCTACTGGGACATCCTCGACGACACGGCGCAGGTTCCAGGTTCGGCTCCGATGTCGAGCCCGTCACGGGCCTCGAAACCCCTGCGCGCCCCGATCCGGGTCGACGACGTGACGCTTCACGGCGAGCTGCGGTCGGTGTTCGGGTACGAGGAGTTCAGGCCGGGCCAGCGTCGCGTCGTCGAAGCCGCACTCGGAGCCAACGATTGCCTCGCCGTGATGCCGACGGGATCCGGGAAGTCGCTCACCTACCAGCTCGCCGCTCGACTCATCGGTGGCACG
>CAZYGP010000114.1:0-6889 GCA_964647265.1 uncultured Acidimicrobiaceae bacterium
TCGCGGATCGCATCGTCGGCTCCGTGCAGAACGGTGCCGTGCTCCGGTGCGACGGTTCCGCTGAACGGCAACGGTGTCGACAAGGGCGAGATCGTCGTGAACGGGCATCGCCACACGCCGGCGATCCACGATGGGTCCTTCCTGTTCGACCTCGTCGTCGCGGCAACCCTGGCATGGGAGTGTGGTGGCACCGTCGAGGGCATAGGAAGCGTCATCGAGACCTTCGAACCGGGAGCGCACCGTCGCGAACGAGTAGGGACCATCGACGGAGTGCTCTTCGTGAACGACTCGAAGGCGACCAACCCCCATGCTGTGATCGCCGCCGTCGGTGAGTTCCCCTCCGTGGTACTCCTGGTCGGGGGTCGCAACAAGGGCCTCGACCTCGCGCCACTCGTCTCGATCCCCGGTGTCACCCATCTCATCGCATTCGGCGAGGCCGGACCGGAGATCGCAGCGGCCTCATCAGAACCGATTCCCGTGGTCCCGACCCTTCGTGCGGCCTTTGCCCTCTCGCTCGTGGTCGCACAACCCGGCGACACGGTCCTTCTCTCCCCGGGTTGTGCGAGCTTCGACGAGTTCGATTCCTACGCCGCCCGAGGTGAAGCGTTCAGGGAACTGGTGTCCACAGCAGGGGGAGTGGCGGCATGACCGACACCATCTCCAGCAAGGCCCTGCGGCACGCAAGGACGCAGGAGCGAGTTCGGTCCGCGGGCGCACGACGATCCGTGTTCCTCATGGTCGTGATCGCGATGCTGGTGACGATCGGACTGGGTGCGATGTTGTCGGCATCTTCCGTCGTGTCACTCCGTTCGAGCAGCGACCAGTTCGAACTGTTCTCGAGGCAGGTGATGTGGGTTGGGCTCGGGCTGTCAGCCCTCGTGGTCGCAGCCTTCATCCCCTATAGGTTCTGGCAGCGTGTTGCCCTTCCCCTCTATGTGGCGACCCTCGTGGCGCTCGTCGTGACGGTTGCGATCGGTGACACAAGGGGTGGTGCGACCCGCTGGATCGTCATAGGCCCGATCACCATCCAGGCAGCCGAGTTCGCCAAGTTCTCCGTGCTGGCCCTCCTTGCGGCGGTTCTCACGAAGAAGGGGGAACTCCTCTCCAGCCTCGGGCACGTCCTCGCGCCACTCGTGGCGATCATCGGCGCCGTGGGTCTGCTGCTGCTTGCCCAGCCCGACTTCGGGAGCCTGCTCCTGATCATCGTGCCGGCGTTCGTGATGCTCGCGGTGTCGACCGTCCCCATGCGGTTCGTGTTCGGTCTCGGTGCCCTGGGCGCCATGGCGATGACGGCGCTCGCGATGTCTGCGGACTACCGCAAGGCACGCCTCCTCGGATTCCTCGATCCATTCTCGAACGCACAGGGATCAGGGCTCCAGGCGGTCCAGTCGATGGTCGCACTGGGGACGGGAGGTCTCTTCGGGGTTGGTCTCGGGCAGAGCCGGGCGCGCTGGTCGTGGTTGCCGAACGCGCACACAGACTTCATCTTCGCCATCATCGGCGAGGAGACCGGGCTCGCAGGCGCAGCGATCGTCATCACCCTCTTCGCCCTCCTCGCGGTCGTTGGAGTCTCCATTGCGTTCCGTGCACATGAGGGCTTCGGGCGATTGCTCGCGGTCGGTATCGTGTCATGGCTGACGATTCAGGCGCTCGTCAACATCGGCGGCGTCGTCGCCGTACTTCCGATCACGGGCGTGCCGCTTCCATTCATCTCGAACGGAGGGAATGCGATGCTCGTCAATCTCTTCGCCATCGGCGTCCTGCTCAACATCAGTCGCTCGTCGGATCGGGCACGGTCGGGCGAGGGATGAATGTGAGCGTCGCGATCGCCGCTGCTGGGTCCGGCGGCCATGTGTTCCCCGCGCTTGCGGTCGCGGATGCCCTCACGGAGCGTGGGCTCTCACAGAAGGACGTGACGTTCTTCGGCGGCAGCCGGATGGAGGCGACGACGGTTCCCGCTGCGGGTTACCCGTTCGTCGGTGTGGACATCCACGGAATACGGAGGAGCTTCTCGCTCGAGAACGTCGAGCTTCCCCTGAAGGTCATCCGTGCACGTTCCGTGATCGCGGCGTCGATCGCTGCGGGCGGAATGCGGGTCATGGTCGTGTTCGGTGGATACATCGCAGGCCCTGCCGCCCTCGCAGCGACCCGCCAGCGGATTCCCCTCGTCGTCCATGAGGCGAACGCGGTTCCGGGCCTGGCAAATCGGATGGTCGCACGGAGGGCGACCGTCGTGTATTCGTCGTTCCCTGCGACGAACGAGCGTCTCCGTGGTGCGGTCACCATCGGCAGTCCCCTCCGGTCGGCCTTCGCCTCGTTCGATAGGGCAGTCCTACGGCCATCGGCGCGGGAGAAGTACGGGGTGCCTTCCGACAGCGCCGTCCTCGCCGTCGTCGGCGGCAGCCAGGGCGCCCAGTTCCTCAACGACGTCGCGAAGGTTCTTGCCACGGATCCTGCGAGGACGTTCTCGATCATCCATGTGACAGGACCTTCGCACGCCGACAGGGCGACCGCAGAAGCCGGCTCCGTCAAGGGATGGATACCGATACCGTTCGAGGACGACATGATCGATCTGTACGCCGCCGCCGACCTCGTCCTCTCCAGGGCGGGTGCGCTCACGGTGTCCGAGCTCCAGGCGACCAGGACGCCGTGCATCGTCGTTCCGCTCCCCGCCGGGGATGCCTATCAGAAGCGCAACGCCGAGGACCTCGTCGCATCAGGTGGGGGCATCGTCGTAGGGCAAACATCGGTGCAGGAGGTCGCGAACGCCGTCCGAGCCATCCTGGCCGATGAGGGTCGCCGTATGGCGATGGCCGACGCCCACCCGACCATCGATCACGCCGCTGCGGCGGCAACGATGGCGGACCGGATCCTGGAGCTCGCAGATGCATGATCCGTCGACGATCCCGAATCGGGTGCATATCGTCGGTGCGGGAGGCACCGGGATGTCCGGTCTCGCAAAGATCCTCTCCCAATTGGGCCACTCGGTGTCTGGCTCTGACCTCAAGCCGGGTCGGATGCTCGACGTCCTTCGTGATGTCGGCGTCGACATCTGGTTGGGTCACGAGCCGGCGAGGATGGCGGACGTTGGAGTCGTTGTCCGATCGTCGGCTGTTCCGGAGACCGATCCCGAGGTCGCGGCGGCGCGTGGTCTCGGTATCGCGGTCTGGGATCGACCGCAGCTCCTCGCACGGTTGACGGCCGACAACCCCGCGTTGGGAATCGCCGGAACGCACGGCAAGACCACTTCGACGGCGATGATGGTCTCGGCACTTCGTGGCATGGGCCATGATCCCTCGTTCCTCGTCGGCGGCGAGATCGTCGGCCTGAACACGGGGGCACATGCCGGTGACGCGACGTTCGTGCTCGAGGCGGACGAGGCTTTCGGGACATTCCGTCATCTCGACCTCGACTCCGTGCTCGTGACGAACATCGAGGCCGACCATCTCGACTTCTACGGAACGATCACTGCCCTCGAGGATGCCTTCGGTCAGGTCGTCGATCGTGTCGCCGGTCCCAGGGTCGGTTGTATCGACGATGCAGGTGTCAGACGCCTCGCCCAGCGAGTCGAGTTGACGAGCTACGGGATGTCGGAAGACGCCGAGTTCCGGATCGAGGACCTCGACCATGCCGGCGGCGGTGTGTCCTTCACGCTTTCGGGACCGACGGAGTCCGTGCGGGTTGCACTGCCCAAGCCGGGCATCCATGTTGCATCCAACGCAGCAGGCGTTCTCACGATGCTCGCCATGCTCGGTCACGACCAGGGACGGGCAGCTGACGCCCTCGGGGGCTTCAGCGGCGTCCGGCGACGCTACGAGGTGCGCGGCGTCGTTCGCGGCGTCACGGTCGTCGACGACTACGCCCACCATCCGACAGAGGTCGCGGCGACGATCGAGGCTGCCGCACGAGCGACATCCGGCAGGGTCATCGTCGTATTCCAACCGCACCGATACACGCGTACGGCTGATCTCGGTCCCGCTTTCGGAGTGCCGCTCGCGGGTGCCGATCACGTCGTCGTCACGGACATCTACTCAGCAGGTGAGCAGCCCATCATCGGTGTGTCCGGGAGGGTGATCGTCCAGGCGACCGAGGCCGCCGGTGGCTCGGCGGCCTTTGTCCGGGTACTCGCCGACGTTCCCGAGCACGTCGCATCGATAGCCACGGACGGCGATACGGTGCTCCTCCTCGGAGCAGGTGACATCACGACGATTGCAGCCGAGGTGACCAAGGCGATCGAGGGCGCACCATGATCGCCCACTCCAGCGTCATGGAGGACGTGGTCCTCGCCCCGTTCACGACCTACAAGGTCGGCGGCCCTGCACGATGGTTCGTCGAGCCGAACGACCTCGAGGAGTTGCGGTCGATCCTCGAGGTCACGCCGCCGGAGGTCGAGGTCTGGGTTCTCGGCAGGGGCTCGAACGTCGTCATCTCCGACGAGGGATTCGAAGGCCTCGTGATCAGGCTCGGGCAGGGATTCTGTGCGTCTGACGTCCGAGGCGATGGAAGCATCGTCGCGGGTGGGGGCCTGTCCCTTCCCGTCCTCGCCCGTGCAGCCGTCGAAGCCGGTCGCGGTGGGCTCGAGTTCTACGTGGGCATACCAGGTACGGTCGGTGGTGCGTTGCGGATGAATGCCGGGGGTCACGGCTCAGACACGGCGTCCGTCGTGACCAGCGCCCGGATCCTGCGGCTCACCAGTCGGGTGGTCGACACGGTGCCAGCCAGCGACCTCGCGTTCTCGTACCGCAGCTCCGCACTCACCGACGACGACATCGTCGTCCAGGCGACGTTCGCCACACACGGTATCGATCCCGAGGCCGGGCGCGAGGAATTGCGCGACATCACTCGATGGCGCAAGGCCCATCAGCCGGGTGGAACGCTGAACGCGGGAAGCGTCTTCAAGAACCCGCTGGGGGACTCGGCAGGAGCCATCATCGATCGTCTCGGGTTGAAGGGCATGGCGGTGGGGACGGTGTCGGTGTCCGACCTCCACGCGAACTGGCTGGTGGCGTCGAGTGACGCCACGGCAAGCGACATCCACCGCTTCGTCGACCTGATCAGGCGAATCGTTTCGGAGCGCTCGGGTATCGAGCTCGAACCTGAGATCCGCTTCATCGGTCATTTCGCCGACGACGAGGTGGCATCGTGACCTCGATGGACTCGCGGGTCGCGGATCGGCGCAGGGGCGTGTCCGAGGACAAGGCACGAAAGCGACTCCGGTGGATCCTCATCCTCCTGATCGTGCTCCTCGTATCCGGTGCATCGATATGGGTCATCCGGTCACCGCTGCTGTCGATCTCGAAGGTCGAAATCACGGGCGTCGTCATGTCCGATCCGGCCGAGCCGATCACCGAGCTCGCGATGGGAGTCGGACGTCCGACCATCGATGTCGATGCGGGCGCCCTCGAACGCGCGATCGAGGATGATCCGTGGGTCGCTGACGCGTCGGTGTCGGTCAGGTGGCCGGGGACGCTCGTCGTCGACATCGTCGAGCACCACGCGGTCGCTCCCGTGAAGGCCGCCGATCGCTGGATGCTGGCGGCCGTCGGGGGAGCGGTGATCGTCGATGCGGGCGATCCCGGATCGGGGCCGCTCATCGACATCGACCTCGAGGGAACAGGACCGGGAGCGATGACCACCGATCGAAGGATCATCGGCGCGCTCGCCTTTGTCGACGCGACCGGCGCCGATCTGCGGGAGGGCCTGCGGGTCTCCGCAGAAGGAGAGTCCCTGACCGCCGTCGTCGACGGTCACGTCGTGCGCCTCGGCCGTCCGGTCGACATGGCAATGAAGGCCGCCGTCCTCGAGAGCCTCATCGCGCAGGGTCTCGAGCCGGGCGCCTTCGTCGACCTGATCGCTCCGACCCGACCGGCGGTGTTGAACCCTCCATCTCAACAAGAGGGTGAGGAATAGGTGCAACGCGAAGGTCGACCGCACCGGTAAGGTTGCCGGGCCATACGGGAGAGGTGACCAATGACGAGGGATACAGCCAAGGCGCCGAGCACCTATCTGGCCGTCATCAAGGTGGTCGGGGTGGGAGGCGGAGGTGTCAACGCCGTCAACCGCATGATCGACATGGGTGTCGGCGGCGTCGAATTCATCGCCGTCAACACCGACGCACAGGCCCTCCTCATGTCCGACGCCGACGTCAAGCTCGACATCGGGCGCGACTCGACCCGCGGTCTCGGAGCGGGCGCGAACCCGGAGGTCGGCCGCGAGGCGGCGGAGGACCACAGGGACGAGATCGAGGACGCCCTCGGCGGATCCGACATGGTCTTCATCACCGCCGGTGAGGGTGGCGGAACCGGTACGGGCGCCGCTCCCGTCGTCGCAGAGGTGGCTCGGTCCCTCGGTGCGCTGACCGTCGGCGTTGTGACACGGCCCTTCGGTTTCGAGGGTCGCCGCCGCTCGGTCCAGGCGGAACAGGGAATCCAGGCCCTCAAGGCGGCGGTCGACACGCTCATCATCATTCCGAACGAGCGCCTCCTCGAGATCGTGGACCAGCACACTCCCGTCGTCGACGCCTTCCGGATGGCCGACGACGTCCTCACGGCGGGCGTCAAGGGGATCACCGAGCTCATCACCACTCCCGGGTTGATCAATGTCGACTTCGCTGACGTGAAGACCGTGATGTCGGACGCAGGCTCCGCCGTGATGGGGATCGGCGTCGCAACGGGCGACAGTCGAGCCCTCCAGGCCGCGGAGAAGGCCATCTCGAGCCCACTGCTCGAGACCTCGATGGAGGGCGCTCGCGGTGTGCTCCTCTCCATCGCAGGACCGAGGGACATGACACTGCACGAGGTCAACACGGCGGCTTCACTCATCAGCGAGCACTCAGATGCCGATGCGAACATCATCTTCGGATCCGTGATCGATGAGACGCTCGGTGACG
>CAZYGP010000115.1:0-6869 GCA_964647265.1 uncultured Acidimicrobiaceae bacterium
TCGTGATCGAGTTGTCGTCGTAGAAGACGATGAGCCGACCGAGGCCGAGGTGGCCCGCGAGCGATGCGGCCTCCGAGGAGACGCCCTCCATCAGGTCGCCGTCACCGCAGAAGACAAAGGTGCGATGGTCGACGAGTTCGTCGCCGTGGACCGAGCGAAGGTGCTCCTCGGCGATCGCCATGCCGACCGCCGTTCCAAAGCCCTGCCCGAGCGGGCCGGTCGTGGTCTCGATGCCGATGGCGGGGTGGTATTCGGGATGGCCTGCCGTCTCGTACCCCCACTGGCGGAAGTTCTCGATCTCATCCATGGTGAGGGGGAACCCGCTCAGGTGGAGGAGGCTGTACAGCAGCATGGATCCGTGACCGTTCGACACGACGAATCGGTCGCGGTCCCGCCACGTGGGAGCGTCCGGATCGACGGTCAAGTACCGCGACCACAGGACGACGGCGATGTCCGCCATACCCATCGGCATCCCCGGATGGCCGGAGTTCGCCTTCTGGACCGCATCCATGGATAGGGCGCGGATGGTGTCCGCCGCGCGCTGCTCGATCGATCTGGTCATGCATCCTCCTCGGGTCGGAGAGTAACCCTCAGCGTGATCGTGGCCCGTGGCCCTCTACCGACAGCGTCACCGACGTGAAGTCGTCGACCACGATGAGCTCGATGTCGTCTTCGGCGAGGGCGGCCCGGGCGAGGCCGTACAAGAAACCGCGCCCTGCGGGGCTCACGAACCAATCGTGGATCGGGATCACGAACCGCGGTCTCAGGGCCCGCGCTCGATCGACTCCACCGACGAGCGAACCCCACGGCGCGGCGAACGGCATGAGCAGGACGGGCATGGTCTCGGAGAAGCTGTGGCTGTCCCCTGGGTGGCTGATCGATCCGGCGATGTGGAAGCCGACGTTCTCGGGTCCGGGACCGCTTGGGATCCGCTCGTGGGGTGCAACGAACCTCGAACGTCCTTCAGATGACG
Source organism: uncultured Acidimicrobiaceae bacterium (assembly GCA_964647265.1). Classification (GTDB taxonomy): domain Bacteria; phylum Actinomycetota; class Acidimicrobiia; order Spongiisociales; family UBA5794; genus SZUA-442. Next base: position 974 of record CAZYGP010000115.1, read on the forward strand.
CTTCGATTCCGTTGTCACCCAGGATCGCAGCGAGCGCCGGGGTCGTTTCGATGGGTGCATCATTCGAGCGTTCGAGCGCGCCCCTGACGAGGTCGATATTGACGTGATCGGCGTGCTCGTGCGTGATGAGGATGGTGTCGACGCCCTCGACGGCCGACAGGTCGAAGCGTTCGTCGTTCCACGTGAAGGAACCGGGATCGACGAGCGTTCGCCGACCCCCTGCCTCGATGAGCACGCACGAGTGGACGAGTTTGGAGATCCTCACATCCGAGGTGGCCACGCCATCCGAACCGATGCTGTACGGGCCTGGGGTGTCCGATGTCACGACACGAGGCGGTAGTCGTGGTCAGAGCAGTTCAGCGGTTCCACACCCGTGTCGGTGACGGCCACGATGTCCTCGATCCGAATGCCCCACCTCCCTGTGAGGTAGATGCCCGGCTCGATCGAGAATGCCATACCCGGCTCGAGGACCTCGTCGTTGCCCTCGACGACATACGGGTGCTCGTGGACATCGAGCCCGATGCCGTGACCCGTGCGGTGGATGAACCGGTCCCCGTAGCCGGCGTCGTCGATGATCCGTCGTGCGATCGCGTCGATGGAGGCCGCGCTGACGCCGGGCCCGACCGCACCGGTCGCGGATTCCTGGGCGTCGCGCACGACGGCGAACACCGTGTCGAACCCTTCGGGCGGTTCACCTACGACGAACATGCGCGTCGTATCGGACGAGTATCCACCCTGATGCCCGCCGAAGTCCGCGACGACGACATCCCCCTGGCTGATCGTGCGACTGCCGGGTTCGTGGTGCGGCGATGCGCCATTCGGGCCGGATGCGATGATTGCGAAGTCGACCGATTCGTGTCCTGCAGCGATCGTCCGGTCGATGAACTCCCTCGCCACCTCCCGCTCGGTGCGCCCCGACCACCGAACCGTCGCCATCGCGTCCACGACACCGTCGACAGTGCGGGCGGCGGCCCGCAGCGCTGCGATCTCACCGCTCGACTTGATGATCCTCAGCCGTGCCATGAGTTCGCCTGCAGGAACCCATGCACGCTCCTCACCGACGTTCTGGAGTGCGAGGGAGAACCTGGTCCACGTCTCGTCGCCGATCGCGACACGACGCGCCTTCCCGAGTATTCGATCCACGATGGCGATCGGATCCTCCCCCTCGGACCACGGGCGTAGGTCGAACGTGTCCGGAGCGGTGTCGACGCGAGGCGCCTCCAACTCCGGAACCACCAGCACAGGGCGATTGGCCCCGACGGCCACCAGCATCGTGAGCCTCTCGAGTGGCATCGCGTGGTATCCCGTCAGGTAGGGGAGGTCGGATCCGACCGAGAGGCACAGCGCATCGACCCCGTCAGCGTCCATCGCGGACCGAACACGTTCGAGCCGTGCCGCATGGTCGCTCACAACGCTGCCTCGAGGGCTTCCCGTGCGTGATAGGAGCTGCGCACGAGGGGGCCGGACTCGACATGCGGGATCCCGAACGCCTCACCTGTCTCCTTGAATGCGCCGAACATCGAGGGTTCGACGTACCGCGAGACCATCCGGTGACGCGCTGTCGGTCGCAGGTATTGGCCGATGGTCACGACCTCGACCCCCACCGCGTTGAGATCGGCGAGCGCTCCGACGATTTCGTCGTCCGTCTCCCCCATGCCGACGATGAGGCCGGACTTGACGGTGACCGACGGCAGTGCCCACTTCGCCCTTGCGAGGAGTGCGAGCGATCGCGCGTAGTTTGCGGCCGTCCTGATCTCGCGCTGGAGCCTCAACACCGTCTCGGTGTTGTGGTTGAGGACGTCGGGCTTCGCCGACATCACGATGTCGAGGGCTTCCCTGTCGCCCTTGAAGTCGGGTATGAGGACTTCGACGTCGCACGAAGGGATTCGATCGCGGATCTCATGGATCGTTCGATGGAAGACCGATGCCCCGCCGTCGGCGAGGTCGTCTCGGTTCACAGACGTGAGCACGGCGTGCGAGAGACCCATCGCTGCAATCGCATCTGCCGCCCTCGCCGGTTCGTCCCAGTCGACCTCACCGGGTCGTCCGGTGTCGACGTTGCAGAACGAGCACGCACGCGTGCAAACGCTTCCGAGGAGCATGAGCGTCGAGGTGCCACTCGACCAGCACTCGTAGATGTTCGGGCAGCCTGCTTCCTCGCACACCGTGTTGAGCGCAAGCTCGTTGTTGAGTGCCTTGAGCTGCTTGAACTTCACGTCGGTGAGGTCCAGCTTCACCTTCATCCAGGAAGGCTTCTCTGGCTCGCCCTCGATGACGCCGCGAATCATGAGGGGCACGACGCCCCGACGGTGGGGTGCGAAGACACCGGCATCGACGAGCCTGTCGATCTCATACGATCGCGTGCCCGCTCCCCTCGAGAAGGCTCCGAGCTGGGTCTCCATGCCGGTGCGGTCGGACAGGCCGCCGAGGCGCACCAGGATCGCGGTGACGACCTCCTCGATGGAGACCCTTCGTCCCGTGAGTTCGCTGAGCGAGGTCACGGGACGGTCGGGTATCCCGCACGGCACGATGTGCCCGAAGTAGGTGACGTCGGGATCCACGTTGAGCGCGAACCCGTGTGTCGAGACGCCCCTCGAGACCCGCACGCCGATGGCCGCGACCTTTCCCTGGTCGGTCCAGACGCCGGTGTATCCCTCTTCGGACCATGCCTGGACCCCGAAGTCCGCGCATGTGTCGATGAGGGCAGCCTCGATCCTCCGAACATGCCCGACCGCGTCGAAGCCTCCTGAGAGCCTCGGAACGTCGACGATCGGATATCCGACGAGCTGACCGGGTCCGTGGTAGGTGATGTCACCGCCGCGGTCGACATCATGGAGGGTCGCACCGAGCCCCGCGAGGTCCTCTTTCGGGATCCTCAGATGGGCGGCGCCGCCATTGCGTCCGATCGTGTAGGTGTGGGGATGCTCGAGGAGCAGTACATAGTCGTCGTCGGACCGGCCCGTCGTCTTTCCCTCCCAGATCGCCCGCTGGAGGTCCCACGCCTCCTCGTACTCGACGCGGCCGAGCCAACGGACACGGAGGGTGGGATCCGTCGCGAAGCTCACGAGAGCTCTTGTTCCCAGTCCCACTCCTGGAGATTCACCCTGATTCGGTCCAGGAACAGGACGGCGGTCGACCCGTCGAACACGCGATGGTCCCAGCTCAACCCGAGGTATCCGATGTGCCTGATCGCGATCGCATCTGATCCATCGGGAAGCTCGACGACGACAGGTTTCTTGGTCACCGTGTCGGTGCTCAGGATCGCGGCATTCGGTACCGGGATGATCGGTGCGGACATGAACGAGCCGAAGGGACCGGGGTTCGTGATCGAGAACGAGAAGCCCGCAAGGTCGTCCGGGACAGCCTTGCCGTCCCTCGCAGCGATGGCCATTGCACGGATCGATCGTGCAAGACCCTTGAGCGTCATGGCGTCGGCGTCCCTGATGTTCACGACGACGAGTCCATCCTGGTTGAGGTCCACCGCGATGCCGAGGTTCACGGACCGATTGAACGTCCAGGTGCCCGCATCGAGCTCGAACCTCGAATTCACGACGGGATACGCCGAGAGCGCGTCCATCGTCGCCCGGGCGATGAACGGGAGATAGGTCAGGGAGTATCCCTCGGCGGCCTTGAAGTCCGACCGGTGCCGCTGGCGTGCTCGTTCGACGTTCTCGAAGTCGACCTCGACACTCGTCCAGACATGGGCCGCCGTGTCCTTCGCATTGCGGAGATTCGCGGCGATGCGCTGCCGCAGACGGGGGATGTCCCTGACCTCTGAGCCCTGACCGCCGGACGCCGGTGTGTGGGGCACCCTGGCGGCCTGCGGAGTGGGAGGGGTCGGCGATGATGGCTGTTCGGCCGTGGTGGTCCCGGTAGCGGGTGACACGCCAGCCGCGAACGCCTCGACGTCCTTCCTGGTGATCCGGCCACCGTCGCCGGTGCCCTGGACCCTGTCGAGGTCGATGCCGTGTTCGGAGGCGAGCTTGCGAACCACGGGTGACAGCACGCCCCGGCGAGGAGCCTCGTCGCTCGCGACGGGCCGTTCCGTGGTTTCGGACACCGCTTGCCCAGGAGCCGTCACGTTCGCAACCTCCGTGACCGCGACCTCGACGACGGATCCCTCCGACTTCGACTCCTCTGAAGCTGGTTCCCCGGCCGTTGCCTCCACGACCGGTTCCGACGCGTTTGCGGCGGGGGCCTCATCGGCATCGCCGAGGATGGCGAGGGCTGTGCCCACCGCAACCGTCTCCCCTGCGGCGACGAGGATCTCCGTCAGGATGCCAGAGGCAGGTGAGGGAACCTCGGTGTCGACCTTGTCCGTCGAGATCTCGACGATGACTTCGTCTTCTGCGACGTGGTCCCCGACCTGCTTGACCCACTCGAGGATGGTGCCCTCGGTGACGGTCTCGCCAAGTTGGGGCATCGAAATCGTTACCGGCATTTGCCTTCAGCTCCTTGCACGCGGTGCGGTTGGGGAATCAACGTCATCGTCCGTTCAATGGAGGGGTCTCCCCGCAGCTGCGAGGAGTGTCTCACCGACTGCCTCGGAGATCGTCGGGTGCGCATGGATGAATGCGGCTGCCTCGGACGGGAGCGCTTCCCAGCCGACCGCGTACATCAGTTCGTGGACCATTTCCCCTGCTCCATGGCCGACGACCGTCGCACCGACGATCGGACCGTCGACCTGAGACACCACCTTGACGGTGCCGTCGACGGTACCTTGGATGATGGCTCGGCCGTTGCCCCGCATCCCATGCTCGACGACGCGGACATCCATGCCCTCGGCGGCGGCGACGGCTTGGGTCCGTCCGACCCAACCGATCTCGGGGTGCGTGTAGACGACCATCGGGATCGCGTTGTAGTCGACAGCTGCATGCTCACCGGTCGCGATGTGGGTCACGGCGGCGATCCCTTCCGCGAAGCCGACATGAGCGAGCTGGGGTGTTCCCGCGACGATGTCCCCAACGGCGTACACGCCTGAGACGCTCGTCTCCATCGTCGAAGCATCGACAGCGATGAATCCGCGTTCTGTGGCGATTCCCACACTTTCGAGACCGACATCAGCCGTCACGGGGGCGCGGCCCACTGCCATCAGCACCACGTCGACGTCGACGGATCCGTCGCCGAACGGAATCGTCACCGAAGCATCCCCAATCGACGCAGGACCGACACGGGCACCGAGGTGGACGTCGATCGATCGCTTGCGGAACGCCCGTTGGAGGATCTTGGCAGCCTCCGGCTCCATTCCCGGTACGAGCTGGTCCTCCATTTCGAACAAGTGGACCTTCGTCCCGACCTCACCGAGGAACGAGGCGAACTCGCACCCAATGACACCACCACCGATGACCGCCACGCTCGCGGGCTGTTGCTCCCAGTCGAGGGCATCGTCGGATGTGACGATCCGTGAGCCGTCGATCTCGTACCCGGGGATCGTGGCAGGCGTGGACCCCGTCGCCACGATGATGGCGCGTCCTTCGAGGATCGACGCCTCCCCGTCGGGAGCGACGACCTCGACCCTTCCTTCACCGGCGATGCGCCCGTGTCCATCGATGATCTCGACGTCACGCGACTTGAGAGTGCCGATGAGACCCTTGACGATCCCCTCGACGACCCTCTGCTTGCGCTCGAGGGCCTTCGGCCACGCGAACTCAGGTTCGGACGTGAGGACGCCGAATTCACCTGCGCCGGCGACCGTCGAATAGACGCCTCCGCTCTCGATCCATGCCTTTGCCGGGATGCACCCGCGCAGCAGGCAGGTGCCCCCGACCCTGTCCTTTTCGATCAGTGCGACCTTGAGCCCGAAGTTGTGGGCGTAGAGGGCCGATGCGTAGCCGCCGGGGCCGCCTCCGATGATAACGATGTCGTACATTGGCCCACCTGCTCGAAACGGTTGAAC
>CAZYGP010000116.1:0-6862 GCA_964647265.1 uncultured Acidimicrobiaceae bacterium
GCCGACGTCGATGCGCTTGCGATGATCGTGCCCGATACAGTTGCGAAGGACCTGTTCGACGCTCTCCACGAGGTGTGACGCCGTGACCAAGAAACTTCAGGCCCACGTCGTGATCGTGACGGGCATGTCGGGTGCTGGGCGATCCGAAGCCGCGAACGTGCTGGAGGACATCGGCTATTTCGTGGTCGACAACCTCCCGCTCGACCTGGTCCCGAACCTCGTTGCATCCGTCGGTGTTGCAGACGGAACGAGATCGAAGGTGGCAATCGTCGTCGACACCCGCTCGGGGATCGACGCAACCACGGTCGACCTTGCCCTCATCGATCTCCAACGGGCAGGTATCCCGACGACCGTGCTCTTCCTCGATGCTGACGATCGTGTCCTCGTGCAGAGGTTCGAGGAGTCCCGACGACCTCACCCGGTTCCGCAGAGCGCCCTGCTCCGATCCATCACGGCCGAGCGTGAGACGTTCGAGGAGGTGCGGGCCGTTGCCGACGTGATCATCGACACAACCGAGCTCTCCGTCCATCAACTCAGGGAACAACTCCATGAGGCATTCGCGTCGGGCACCCGGCCCTCGATGCGTGTCGATGTGACGTCGTTCGGGTTCAAGCGCGGCATCCCCCGCGTCGCCGACCTCATGTTCGATGTTCGCTTCCTCCCGAATCCGCACTGGATCGCCGACCTCCGGCCGAAGACGGGCCTCGACGACGAGGTTCGGGAGTACGTCTTCTCCCATGACGAGGCCGCGACATTCCTCGCCAAGGTCACCGACCTCCTCGACTTCCTCATCCCCGAGTACGAGGCGGAGGGGAAGTCGTACGTGACGATCGGGATCGGCTGCACCGGTGGAAAGCATCGCAGCGTCGCGATGGCGGAGGCGATCGGATCGCACCTATCCGAGCAAGGCTTCGAGACGGTCGTCCACCATCGGGACATGCCGGTCTGATGCGCCCGACCGCGGCCGAACCCCAAACCCTCCTCGAGGAACTTGCGATCGAGTTCGACGGGCCGCGTGTCGCTGCGATCGGTGGAGGGCACGGCCTGTCGAAAGCCCTCCGTGCGGCGCTCACCTATGCCGCAAGGGTGGACGCCGTCGTGTCCGTCGCGGACGACGGAGGATCCAGCGGCCGCCTCGCCACCCAACTCGACATACCGCCACCGGGCGACATTCGGAAGTGCCTCCTCGCCCTGACCCCCGACGACAACATCTGGAAGCGGCTCTTCGACCACCGGTTCGAGGAGTCCGACGTGGCGGGGCATTCGCTCGGAAACCTGATACTGGCCGGTCTCGCCGACATCGAGGGTTCCTTCGAGGCGGCCCTCGTGCGTGCCGAGCGACTGCTCGGCACAGCGGGATCCGTCATTCCGGCGAGCCCCGTGCATCTCGCACTCGAAGCGGACAGCGGGCACGAGGTCCTTCGTGGCCAGGTCACGATTTCGCGACACAGAGGCCCGATCGACGAGGTCAGGGTCGCCCCTGCGTCGGCCGCCGCGACGCCCAGGGCAATCGACACGATCGAGCTGGCGGATCAGATCATCCTCGGCCCGGGGAGTCTCATCACATCGACGATCGCAGCGATGCGGGTGCCCGGCATCACGGAGGCGATCAACCGGTCGAAAGCCCGGCTCATCTATGTGGCGAACCTCACCACGCAGGACGGTGAAACGTTCGAAATGGACGGGATCGACCACCTCGACGCCCTCCTGCGCCTGACGGGAGTGCGCCCACCGAGTGCTATCGTCGCCAATGAACACGTTATGGACGTATTGCCGCCTCTTCGTCGGATCTCATTCGAACGCGAGCACACCGCGACCTACGGCGCAGACCTGATCGCCTGTGACCTCGTCGACACCGGTGAATCATGGCCGAGCCACGATCCGACGAAACTCGCTGCAGTACTCGCCACGCTCACTCGCTGATCGTCAGGAGAGCCACATGAAAGTAGCCATCAACGGATTCGGTCGCATCGGGAGGAACTTCTTCCGGGCAGCCAAGGGGACCAACAGCGCCTCGGACCTCCGCAAGAGCCTCCTGTCCCTCGACATCACAGACGCCGGGAGTATCAAGGGCGCCTGGGACAAGGTTCAGTCTGTGTTCGAGGGGATCGACATCGTTGCCGTCAATGACCTTGGCGACGTACATGCGAATGCGAATCTCCTCAAGTACGACTCCGTCCACGGTGGGTACCCCGGAGCGGTCGAGGTCGTCGATGGAGACATCGTTGCTGACGGGGACAGGTTCAAGGTGTTCTCCGAGCGCGACCCCGCCCAGCTCCCTTGGGGCGATCTCGGTGTCGACGTCGTCATCGAATCGACCGGAGTGTTCCGCACCCACGAAACGGCATCCAAGCACCTGCAGGCGGGCGCGAAGTTCGTGATCGTCTCGGCCCCCATGGGCGATCCCGACATCTCGATCGTGCTCGGTGTCAACGACGACCTCCTCGACCCGTCCGTTCACAAGATCATCTCGAACGCCTCGTGCACGACGAACTGCCTTGCCCCGATGGCGAAGGTGATCGACGACACGTTCTCGATCGTCAATGGCGCGTTCACCACGGTTCATGCGTACACGAACGACCAGAGCCTGTCCGACGTGCTCCACAAGGATCCCCGTCGTGCGCGTGCAGCGGCGCAGAACATCATTCCTGCGAGCACGGGTGCGGCGTCGGCCGTCGGCAAGGTCCTCCCGAACCTGAATGGCAAGCTCATCGGTACCGCCCTCCGGGTTCCGGTCGTGAACGGTTCCATCACCGACCTCGTGGTGACCGTGGGTCGTCCCACAACCGTCGACGAGGTGAATGCCGCGCTGTCCAGCGCCTCGGAAGGCCCACTCGCGGGAATCATGCGGTACACCGAGGACCCGATCGTGTCCTCTGACATCATCGGTGATCCACATTCGTGCATCGTCGACGGTGAATCGACGATGGTGGAGGGCTCGCTCGTGAAGGTGTTCGGCTGGTACGACAACGAGTGGGGATACTCGAGCAGGCTCGTCGATCTCGCCAAGGTTCTTGCCTGAGTCGATGATCCCGACCCTGGATTCGGTGGATCTGACGGGTTGCACGGTGCTCGTGCGATCCGACCTGAACGTGCCGCTTGCCGATGGCGTGGTCGGGGATTCCTTCCGTCTCTCGGCGAGCCTTCGCACGATCAACGAGGTGAGGGCGTCGGCGAAGAGGGTGATCGTGGCGAGCCACCTCGGCCGCCCGAAGGGTGTCGATCCGAGCCTGTCCATGGCGCCTGTCACGGCGAAGCTCGGTGAGCTCGGTGGGTTCGAGACCGTCCAGGCCCCCGCGGTGATCGGTGATGAGGTCGCACGAGCGATCGCGGAGGCGCCGGAGGGAGCCGTGATCGTGCTCGAGAATACGCGGTTCGAGGCAGGCGAGTCGAAGAACGCTCCCGATGTCGCCGATGGCCTCGCCGCCCTTGCCGACGTGTACGTCAACGATGCGTTCGGCACGGCACACCGTGCGCATGCCTCGAACGTCGGCGTCTCGGAACGGCTGCCTTCTGTGGCCGGTCGCCTCCTCCAGTCGGAGATCGAGGCATTCCAGCGGCTCCTCCAGGATCCCCCACGGCCCTACGTGGTGATCATGGGCGGCGCCAAGATCTCGGACAAGCTGGCGGTGATCGAGAACCTGCTCCCGTCGGTCGACCGGATGCTGATCGGCGGAGGGATGTGCTTCACGCTCCTGCGCGCAGCGGGACATGCGATCGGTGATTCGCTGTATGAGGAAGCGATGCTCGCGGACGTGACCCGTCTGCTGGATTCACCCCATGGCGACAGGATCGTGCTGCCATCGGACATCGTCATCGCCGATTCGTTCGCATCGGACGCGGTCCATCGGGAGGTCCCCGTATCCGACATCCCGAAGGGATGGATGGGCCTCGACATCGGCTCGCGCAGCGTCGAGACGTTCGCGCGAGCCATCGCGGAAGCGCAGTCGGCCTTCTGGAACGGTCCGATGGGCGTGTTCGAGTGGGAGGCATTCCGCGCAGGCACCGAGGGCGTGGCGGACGCCGTTGCGTCGTGCACCGGGTACACGGTCGTGGGGGGCGGTGACAGCGTCGCTGCTCTCAGGCTCCTCGAACGCGACGACGATGTGGCACACGTGTCGAGCGGTGGGGGAGCGGGCCTCGAGATGCTCGAAGGAAAGGTGCTCCCGGGCATCGCTGCGCTGACCAAGGATGGACACCATGCGTAAGGACCTGATCGCCGGCAACTGGAAGATGAACGCCAACCACCTCGAAGCCATCCAGATGGTGCAGAAGCTCAGCTACCGCCTCGATCCCACGGATTACGAACGGGTCGACATCGTCGTGTGCCCGCCGTTCACGGCGTTGCGTTCCGTGCAAACCGTGATCGAGTCGGATCACCTCGCGATCCAGCTCGGGGCACAGAACGTCGACTTCCATGATGAAGGCGCGTTCACCGGCGAGATCTCGGCGACCATGCTCGCAAAGCTCTCGGTCCGGTACGTCATCGTCGGCCACTCCGAGCGGCGTCAGATCTTCGGCGAGACCGACGAAACGGTGAATGCGAAGGCAAGGGCCGTTCTCGCACACTCCATGACGCCGATCCTCTGCGTGGGGGAAACCGAGGACGAGCGAGAGGCGGGCTCTGCCTTCGACCGTGTCGAGAGCCAGGTCCGCGGCGGTCTGGCGGACATTCCCGAGGATCACGTCGCCCGAATGGTCGTGGCGTACGAACCTATCTGGGCGATCGGTACGGGTCGTACCGCGAGCGCGGAGGACGCAGGCGAGATGTGCTCCTTCGTCCGTGACCAGGTACGGGCACTTGCTGGCGACGCGGCAGATCGGGTGCGAGTCCTGTACGGTGGCTCCGTCAACCCCGGAAACGTGGCTGGACTCATGGCGAAGCGCGACATCGACGGAGGGCTCGTGGGAGGAGCTTCCCTCGATCCCGACACCTTCGGGTCCGTGATCCGCTACTGGGTCTGAATCGGCGATCCGGACCCGGCGACGACGGAGGATCATGGTGTTCGAGCTGCGATGCGAGTTCGTCGTGACGAGGCGGATCGCGTGGATCGACGACGAGTTCGCGAGGCACCTCGATGCCGTCCTCGAGAGGCTCCATCAAGCGAAAGGTGTCGTGGCGGCCGACGTTGCAGCCGACCTCGATTCGGGGCGAACGTCGGTCACGATGACGTACACGGACGTGGGAGAAGAGGACTTCGAGCATGCGGGTGCCGTGTTGCTCGGCGTCGCCATCCGATCGTGCGGAGGGGGCCACCAGGGGTTGCTCCCGTTCGGCGAGGAGGCGTCATTCAAGCCGGAGACGAATCAGTGGTCCGGCCTTCGTGTCCCGACGTGGGAAGTCCGCAAGAGGACGGCAGTGCGGGCGCCGACGTGAGGATCGTGCGGTAGCCTCGGCACCATGGACACCAACTACACCCTCGTATTGCTCCGTCATGGCGAGAGCGTCTGGAACCTCGAGAACGTGTTCACCGGCTGGACCGATGTCCCGTTGTCGGAGAAGGGAACCGCCGAGGCGGTTGCCGCAGGCGAGTTGCTCGCCGGCGAGGGCATCCTCCCCACCGTCGTGCACACTTCCCTCCAACGGCGTGCCATCACCACCGCGTCGCTTGCCCTCGATGCCATGGACAGGGGCTGGATTCGCGTGCACCGCCACTGGCGCCTGAACGAACGCCACTATGGGGCCCTCCAGGGACTGAACAAGAAGTCGACCGCAGACAAGTACGGTCTCGACCAGGTGCAGGTGTGGCGACGTTCCTATGACGTCCCACCTCCCGCGCTCGAGCCCGATGACGAGCGCCACCCGCGTCATGACCCGCGCTATGCGGACCTCGCGCCGGAACAGCTTCCGGCCACCGAATGCCTCGCGGATGTCGTCGAGCGGATGCTCCCGTATTGGTACGACGCCATCGTCCCCGACCTCCGCGCGGGTGAGGTCGTGCTCGTCGCTGCCCACGGCAACTCGCTCAGGGCCCTCGTCAAGCACCTCGACGGTGTCTCCGAGGAGGAGATCACCGGTCTCAACATCCCGACGGGGATACCCCTGTTGTACCAGCTCGACGCCGACCTCGCTGTTCGAACCAAGCGGTACCTCGGGGACGAGGATGCGGCGAATGCCGCCGCAGCCGCCGTCGCCGCGCAGGCAGGTACGGGCTGACGCCGGGCTGACTCCTGCGAAGGAGGGGCGTCCTCGCGTGTGATCCGGCGTGCCCGATGATCGGTCGGGAGTAGTTGCGGTAGCGCTCGTGCGCCGCCATACTTCGTTGCGGATCCGTGTTGATATCGGATCCGAGTGCGAGAAAGGGCCCGAACATTGGATGGGATCGTCTCCGTTCTCCATCTCCTCATTTCGCTGTCTCTCATCTTCCTCGTCCTGCTCCATGCAGGGCGCGGTGGTGGCATGGGTGACATGTTCGGCGGGGGAATGAGCAGTGGAAACGTTGGTGGCTCGACGGTTGTCGAGAAGAACCTGGACCGCCTCACGGTTGGTCTGGCGATCGCATTTGCCATATCCACGTTCTGGTTGACGTGGCTGTTGGCATCCTGACCTTCGGGTCGGGCTCGGTGCATGGACCCAGCGCTGACTAAGGAGGCAAACTTGAATCGATTGTGGCGTAGCCGCTCGGTCGCGTTCATGGTGCTACTCATTGCTTTCGCCCTTGTGGCGGCAGCCTGCTCCTCTGACGAGGGCGGAGAAGAGACCACCACGACGACCGCAGCACCTGAAGAAACAACGACTACAACAGCGGCACCCGAAACGACGACCACGACCGAGCCGGCACTCGAGCGGCCATACGGTGGTGAGGCGATCGTTGCGGACTCCCAGGAACCCCCGACCCTGAACACCTTCATACATGGCGGT
>CAZYGP010000117.1:0-6827 GCA_964647265.1 uncultured Acidimicrobiaceae bacterium
GACGGTGCGGGTCCCGGGCTCGTGATGCGGAACCCGAACGTTCCATCGCCCGAGCTCCCCGGCGGAGACCTCGGTGATCTCGAACTCACGGGAACCCCTGAGGAGAAGATTCGCACCCTGCTGGCCGAGCGGATCAATCCGGCGATCGCGTCCCATGGCGGTGTGGCACACCTCGTCGCGGTGGAGGACACGACGGCGATGCTCGAACTCGGCGGGGGATGCCAAGGATGCGGGCTCGCAGCCGTGACGCTTCGTCAGGGCATCGAGCGTGCCATCCTCGAAGCCATTCCGGAAATCGATGAGGTCGTCGACGTCACCGACCACGCCCTCGGTTCGAATCCCTTCTACGCCTGAGGCCGTACGACGACATCAGTGGTCGTCGTAGCTCTCCCTGATCGTGCGCATCATGTCGAGGGCATTCTTGCCTCCGGCGTCGCCGATGCGTGGGAGTTTCGCCGACCGTCGGCTGTAGAACGAACCGCGCTCCTCGGAGGGGGCCGCTTCGGGTTCGACTGGCGCGGCCGGCGTGGTCCTGGGGACCGAAGGTGAGTAGTCGAGAATCGGGCGGGGCGCTTGCTCGATGACGGGATGCGGTGCGTTCGCTGTTGCGGCGAGTGCGGCGAAACGCTCCTCGAGCTGATCGGCGAGGAGACGGAGCGATCCAACACGATCCGTGAGCTCGCGATGTTCGCTCTCGAGCGTGGCGACGGACTCTGCAGAATGCAAATCGTCGGGAACGGGAGCGGATCGGATCTCGTCAGCACGCATGTGGGCGGCATCGACGATCGACTCTGCCTGCATCTCGGCCTCGGTGCGGATTCCGTCGGCTTCCGTCCGTGCCTGGGCGAGGATCTCCTCTGCCTCTTCACGGGCATCGGTCATGAGTCGGAAGGCTTCGTACCGGGCCTTCGCAAGGATCGACTTCGCCTCGTCATCTGCCGACGGGACCGGATCGGTGCCAGCAGCGATCACATCCTGGTCGGCAGCGACGTGCGACGTCTTGCGCTGCATATTTGTCGTCGTCATCGACGTTGCTCCTGTGTGCGTCCCGCACACGACTCCGCTTGCCCCTCCGTGCTCTATCGGCAGCGGAAGCCCGAAGTTGAGGCGAAAATGGGTCAATCGACCCATTTGGTCCACTTGCGGGCCCGATGGACGTCAGAGGGCAGCGATGGCGTTCATTGCCCCGAGGATGGTGTCGAGTTCGTCGCGGAACGCCTCGCGCTGTTCGAGGTCGGCGGTGAGGAGATCCCGGCCCTCGAGGACGTCGGCTGCCGTCGCGAACAGGGCCGTCGACACTGCTTCATGGTTGCGGATGGTGCCCTCGACGAAGAGTTGCTCACCGAGGGCCATCGAAGCCTTCCGCAGGTCTGAGACGGACACTGCCTCGTCGCCGAAGGTGGTGAGTGCCGATGCAGCGACGAAGTACGCCTCGACGAACGGTCGAAGCACGATTGGGCTCTTTGCGGGTGTCATCGCCGCCACGTCCACGAGGACGGCGCTCCCCGGCTCTGCATCGTCGAGTCGATACCGATCGATCTCGATCCTGACCTCGTCGGCGAACTCCTTGCTCGGTGCGAAGAAGAACTCGAACTTCAGCAGGTCACGGAGGTGGAGGCTCCTCTCGACCAGGGATTCCTCGTCCATCGGGCTACCTGTGCGCACGGCGAGGGCCATCGCGAGCTCGGTGATGCCGATCGTCACGAAGAAGTGGATGATCGTATTGCGGTAGTAGGCGGCCTGGAGGTAGTGCTCGGTGCCTATCGAGTACAGGGTCGCCGTTAGGCCGTCGGTTCGTGCGACGACGCCGTTGGCCCGCAACGCCTCGAGGGCTCCCTCGACGGCGCTGTCGGACGATATCGAGTGGTCGAAGGTGGTTGGCAGGTTTCGTTCGGTGACGAAGTCGAGGAACGGCGCAAGAACGTCGACCGTTTCGCTGACCGTCAGGCCGCGTGAGCCAACGGAGAGCAGGGCAAGAGTCACAAGGCCCGTCGCCGTGATGGGCGTGGCGTCGTTGATGCGCGTCGAGACCTCGAACGCGACCTTGGGGAGGGCGAGCCGCCCTTGCTCGGATGTGAGGTCGTCGTCGCGCCCGATGCGCGAGCTGAGGCGGAGCGGCTCGCCGAATCGGATGTGGATGCTGCCGTGGCGTTTCCGGAGGCCCGTGATGAACTTCACGGCCCACATGAACGACTCCTTCTGCTTCTCCCTGCCACGCTGCTCGTCCGCGTACGAGCCGACATCGGTGATCTGGTCGTAGTTGATCGAGACGGGTACGAGCACGACGTCGTCGACGATGCCCCGCTGATACGAATCCGCGACGTAGGCGAGCAGACCGAGACGTGGCTCTCGCAGCTTCCCGGTACGCGACCTGCCTCCCTCGACGTACCACTCGAGTGCGAAGCGCTTCTCGAGCAGGTAGTCGAGGTACTGCCTGAGGACGAACTTGTACGGCTCGTTGTCCTTGAACTCCCTGCGGATGAAGAAGATGCCCGAGCGTCGCAAGAGCGGTCCGATGAGGAAGAAGTTCATGTTGATTCCGCCAGCTGTGTGGTTCAGCGGCAGCTCGTTTTCGTACAGGACGTGCTGGAACACGAGGTGGTCGAAGTTCGACTTGTGACTCGGGAGGAAGACGAGGGGATCGGCCTCGCCGAGCCGGTACACCTTGCGCAGCTCCGCTTCGGAGTAGTCGATCTCTTGGTGTGCTGCGCCGATCATCTTGCTCGTCACGGCGTTGACAACGTCGATCACGAACGGAGAGTGTTGCGCGGCGATCTCCTCGAGGTACCTCTTCGTGCGCTTCTGCATGCGGGGTACGGTCCTGCCCTCGAGCCTCGAGAGCCGGTTGACGCCGACCTGGAATGGACGGGACCAGAAGAGATCCTCCTCGAGGAACCTCGGCACCTTGTACCGCTGCCCTCTCAGGCGTCGCTCGGCCCGCTCGAGTGTGAGCCATGCCTGGAGTGCCACGTACTCGCTGAGCGACGTCCCCTCGGCGGGTCCGCGGCCCTCCGGCTCGGTCCATCGGGCCTCGACGTCGGATCGGAACGCCGGCGTTCCCACGACGATGCGTACACGGTCGGGGTGTGCCCCGAGGAGCCATCGCTGTTGGAGTCGGTTGGGATCCCGGGGATCGCCAAAGCGAACGATGTCGCGTACGGTGATCATCCGCTGTCCGTCGCGCTCGGCTGCGAGCCACGCGACGCGCACGGGGATGAGGAGGGGATCGTCCTCCTTGCGGAGGCGCTGGTCGATGGAGGGATCGACGGACGAGAAGCGCCTCCTTCGCCGCGATGGTGGAAGCCGGAACGTGTCGATCGGCGCACGAACCGACGCACTCGCCCGCTCGATCCACTCATTGATGAGCGTTGCTTCCAGCTCGCTCGCTGCGTCGAGCAGGACGACGTACGGTCCCCGTTCGGTCGGCCACGGAGGATCGTGCATGCCCGCCGAGGCGTGGTGCGTCGTGTCGGTCATTCCCTGGTGTCGTTCAGCACGTTCGTGACCGTGTCCCTGGCCGCAGCGAATGCGCTCGACGCCACCCCGGATGCCATGCCGGCGGCGGCAGAGGCCGACGACGCCGCCGTCGAGGAGGCGAATGAGGCTGCACCGCTTGCACGTTCCGCTGCGTTGCTGAGGTGCTGGGTCACCTGTGCGACGAGATCGTCTGGCAGCGCGTTCTTCAGGTAGTCAGTCACCATCGTGACGACCTCGAGCACCTTGTCCGCGGGCAGCCCTGTGCGTTGCTGGATGTCTTTGATGAGGTCTTCCACGGGTGCTCCCTTCGCTTCACTCCATGCTACCGGACGCCGATCACGCCCATCCGAGCTCGTGGAGGCGCTCGTCTGAGAGGCCGAGGTGATGTCCGAGTTCGTGCAGGACGGTGGTGCGGATCTCGTCCCGCAGCTCCTGCCCCGAGAGGCCGAGGTCCATGTGGGCGTCGTAGAACACGACGATCTGGTCGGGTGCCACACCGAAGTAGTCGCCTCCCCGCTCGAGGAGTGACACGCCCTCGTAGATGCCGAGCAGTCCGTGGCCGGTTGGGTCCTGGTCGCGGGTGGGACGACGCTCGACGACGACGAACACGTTGTCCATCTGTTCACGGATCCACGGTGGGAGGTCTGCGAGGACGCGTTCGACCTCTCCCTCGAACTCGGCGATGTTCATCGTGCCAGAGTACCTCGACGCGACGATGCCCCCGACTGGTTCCGGGGGCATCGGTCCTGTGCTGCGTCGACATGTGTGGAGGCGGCGCTGCGTGTCGTTGCCGACAGGTCTATGACGTCACACGGACGGGATCGGTTCCCGGGCATGGCTCCGGGCGACGATCACGGGTCATCGCTCCTCGCATCGATGACTCCCGTCACGAATGTTGCGACGGCATCCACCATGTCGCCGCCTGAAGCGAGGACGGCGTCGTTGTGGTCGGCTCCTTGGACGATGAACACCTCCTTCGTTCCGACCGCGGCGTCGAAGACACGGAGGCTCTGTGATGGCGGCACGATTCGGTCAGCGGATCCGGCGATGACCAGGATCGGCACGCTGATGTCCGGTATCCTCTCGAGGTTCTCGAAGCGATCCCACAGCAGCCAGGACATCGGTAGGACGCGATAGTGCGCCGAAGCGACATCCGCCAGTGAGGTGAACGGCGATCTCAGCACGAGCGCTGCAGGGGGACGCTCGGCTGCCAGCCCGATCGCGACCCCTGCGCCGAGCGACTCCCCGAAGTAGACGAGCCGTTGCGCATCGATACCGTCCCGGCCTTCGAGGTACGCGACGGCCGCCCTCGCATCGGACGCCAGTCCCTTCTCCGTGGGAGTTCCCGGATTGTCTCCGTAGCCGCGATAGTCCACGAGCAGAACGTGGAACCCGCGCTCGGACAGCATGCTGCCGAGGTGAGCCCGATCGGCACGATTCCCGGCGTTCCCATTGAAGACCACCACGGTCGTGCCCGATGGTGCCGGCGCTGGAAGAAACCATGCGTCGAGAACAAGCCCGTCGTCGGTCACGAGGATGACGGCCTCGCCGGTCGGCATCACCCCCTCAATGGGCGGAACTGCGGAGGAGGGGAAGTAGATGAGCCGTCTCTGGAACACCCACAGGGCAACGAGGGCGACCGCGAGCGTCAACCCGACGACGACCACCGCTCTCACCACACCCATCACATCGAGAACTCCCCGTCTCTGCCCGACATTCGTCGCGACCGTAGCGGACAGCGATCCCCCTCGGACCGATTCCCGACCTCACGGATCTACACTTCCACGACCGGGCGCTTAGCTCAGCGGGAGAGCGCTGCCTTCACACGGCAGAGGCCACTGGTTCGATCCCAGTAGCGCCCACCCCCAGAATCCCTTGTGAACACAGGGGATTCTGTCATTCTGGGATCTTCACGCGGGCTTCCCGTGGTGCCTGGTGTCCGTCTGGTGTCCGTCAGAGCTCCGGATCGGAGGTAGCCGGACTCCCTCAATCCACGTCCTCGCGCCCACCGGCGGCTGCGATCCCACGCTTGGCGGGCCCTTCCATTCCCGTTGTCGGGCATCGGCAATTCTGGTTCGCCGTTGATCGGTGCCTCACGCGGGCGGGCAGGATCCACCAACGTTCTCAGGAGCCATAGAGGTCCTGAGGATCCGGCTGGAGACCAGGCCTAGCTAGATTCGGCAGCTGTATGGCCTTCAACCCGCAGCTGGAAGCGCAAGCGATAGCGCGTCAGCAGACGGCGGCGCAGGAACCCGCGGCAGAGATTCGGCTCGTAGCCGGTCCTGGTTCCGGCAAATCGTTCTCGATCGAGGGACGCGTCGAGCATTTGCTGCAAACCAACGTGGATGCGGCGAGCATTCGGGCCGTGTCGTTCACGAGGAACGCGGCGAAGGATCTCGGCGACCGCATCAGGAAGAAGTGTGCGCAGGCCAGCTTGCAGCATCTTGGTGATGTGCACGTCAGTACCTTGCACTCTGTGGCACTTCGGGTGTTGCGCCTCGCGAACCTCTTGACCATGTATCCAGTGGACCCGCGGGTCCTGGACGAGTGGGAGCCGCCGGGCGACCCGACGCGATCCGTTCCACAAGTATCCGACGGCCTTGAGGGGTGAGACGAGCGTTACCGTGCACAACGAGCCTCCTTCGGTCGTGTGATGCGTGCAAACACCACACAACCAGGGAGGCTCAACTCATGCCACAGTCAACAACCTGGATGGACAACACACCTAGAGGATCGGTACCGATGGTCACCGAACGTGGTGCTCATGTGTGCGATTCGTCGGCGAGGATCCGTTCGAGGGTGCGTTGGCCCATGCGATGCATTGGCGGGTTGCTCTCGGCGTAGTACCAGATGGCACCCATGGCCTGATGGAAGGCCCACGCCTTGCCGCGCTCCCAATCGAGTTCGTCGCAGCGAAGGTCGTGACGGAGAAGCTGTCGACGACTGGTGTCGAGGAGATGCCAGGCTCCAACGAGGTCGAGGGCGGGGTCGGCAGGGCCGAGACCTCCAACATCGAGGATGCCGGCGAGGCGACCTTTTGATACGAGCACGTTCCCAGGAATCAGATCCCCATGGGTCATCACATCGGGTGAGATCCTCGGTAGCTGGCGAAGCCGTGTCCAGATCTGTCGAAGTTGGGGGACGTCAACGAGTCCGGTGCTCTCGTCGAAGCAGGTCTCCAGCCAATCGTCGTGGGATCTCAGGTCACCGCCGCGGCCGTCTCCGGCGAAGGTTCGACCGGCCACATCGATGGATCGCACCTGTTGGATGAACTCGGCGAGATCGTGGGCGAAGTGATCGGATGTGGAGGTATCCGCTTCGCTGGCGGTCGTGCCGGGCACCCAGGTCTG
>CAZYGP010000118.1:0-294 GCA_964647265.1 uncultured Acidimicrobiaceae bacterium
CCGTCCTTCATGTCGTCGGACGTCATGAAGATGAGCTGCGCCCCTTGCTCGATCATGTCGCGGGCGACCTGGTCGACGGTCTGTTCCGGTCTGTCCGCCGGGTTGACCTTGTCGAGCACGATCATCGTCGCACCGAGCTTCTCCTCGAGGTACTCGCCGGCTTCGCGGTGCGCCTGGCTCCACCCCCTGTCGTCCTGTGGCCCGACGAGGATCATGCCGAAGGTCAGGGGTTCCCCGGGCCCTTCGGTCGTTGTCGTATCGGACCCTGCGGCCGTCGTCGTCGTGTCGACCGCG
>CAZYGP010000118.1:304-3538 GCA_964647265.1 uncultured Acidimicrobiaceae bacterium
CATCATTGCGAGCAGACCGCTCAGCCAGATCAGGTGTTTCTTCATCGACCAACCTCCCACCCTTGTATACGCGTCGTCGCCGGGGGAGGGCGTCCTCAGGGAGGTCGCAGCCCGTCCCCTCAGATGTCAGCCTACTCGCGTGCGGGACACCAGGCATGTGCGGCGGAGCCACACTCCGCGGTCTCGCTACTCCGTCAGTCAGAGCGCCGTGGTGCACCGTTGACTAGTCATAACCCTCAAGCCGTGATGCGGTCAATCCGATATCGCACTGAGTAGTGCCTCGCCCTCCAAGGTGTCCAATGGACTTCCAGAACGATCCAGAGCTCGACCGCCTGTTCAAGGACGAGCTCGACGAGCGCGCCGCCTCGCTCGCCCTCGGCGCACGTGCGATGGCAAACGGAGAGCTGACCTCCGAGCTCGCGGGCCGAATGCTCCGGGAGGGTCACACGATCAAGGGCACGGGGCGCGTGATGGGATACGAGGGCATCGCCCGTGGAGGGGAGACATGCGAGCTCGTGTGGCGTTGGGTCCAGGCGGGCGAGCTCGCCCCATCCTCGATGCTCGCCCGCACGCTCGAGCATCTCGGCCAGGCCATCCCTGCCGCTCTCGGCGGCGGTGAACACGACATCTCCGTGGCCATCGACACCGTTCGCGCCCTGATCGCCGATCCGGATCTCGTCGCTCAGCTTCCTGAACCGCTCGACCTCGACGACGTGACGTCCCCGACGCCAACAGGAGGCGAGGTCGTCGAGCTGCATGTCGAGCCGCTGCCGGTCGAGCAACCGTCCGTCCCTGGGCCCGAGCCCGACACGGCAACGACGGATATCGCAGGTGACAGCACCGTGGAACCCGTGAGCACGCTCGACGAGGCTGAGTCGGTGGGATCCGAGGAGATCGGGCCCAGCGACGCCGATGACATCTCCGATGTCTCGGCGACTCTCGACGAGATCGAGCGGTCCATCGTCGCCGAGGAGGAGCAGGGACGGAAGCCGACGATCGAACCCACCGTCGCTGACCGGGCTGAGGAAGCGTCGGACCCCGTCGAAGCACCGGAGCGAGCCGTCGAAGCACCGGAGCGAGCCGTCGAAGCACCGGAGCGAGCTGTCGAACCTGCCAACAGCGGCGGCGCGTCACAGGGATCCGATGTCGCCGACGACGATGGGCCACTCGTGTTCGAACCCGGACCAGACGGCAAGTTGCCAACACCGGTGATCACGTATGAGATCGTCAGTTCGGCCTTTGCGTCTTCCGCCTCATCGGCTGCACAGGCCCAGCTCGCGCCAGGCGTTCATGAACCGCCGAGTCTGTCCGTCGTCGAGCGAGCGACATCCGTCCTCGATCCGGATGCCGGAGCCGTGTACGACCTCGGGGGCCTCGTCGGCGCCGTCGAGACATGGGCAACGGAGGAGTCCGTCCCCGTCAATGCGGGAAGGCTCTTCAGGATGATCAACGACGTCGCCGCCCTGCGCATCGACCTCGAGTCGGCGATGAGTCAGGCGACTCACCTCCTTCAGGGTGCCCAGGGTATCTCGGCCGCGGCGATGGAGGGATCGCTCGAGTCGCTCGAGACCGTCCGCAGGGCGAGCGTGGACCTCGAAGGTGCCGCCCTCGGTCTCACGGCGACACCGCTCTCCGGAGTCACGTCGACGCTTCCACAGCTCACCAAGTACCTCTCCAAGAAGGTCCAGAGGGACGTGGCTCTCGTCGTCGAGGGTGAGGAGACACCCGTCGATCGGCAGCTCGTCGACCGGATCGGTGAGGTGATTCGCCAGCTCGTCGTGAACGCGGTGGCCCATGGCATCGAGTCTCCTGTCGATAGGGCGGCCACGGGAAAGGCATCCCAGGGGCTTGTGACCGTCTCGCTCAGCCGGAACGCCGAGCATGTCCAGATCGTCGTGAGCGACGACGGAGCAGGAATCGACTGGAAGGCCGTTCGGGAGAACGCCATCGCTCGGGGTCTCGTGAGTGACGATCCGACCACGGAGGACCTGCGCAGCATCCTGTATTCGTCGGGGTTCTCGACCGATCCGGGCGTGACGGAGTTCACCGGGGACGGGGAGGGACTCGCACGCGTCACGGAGATCGTGGAGCAGGTGTTCGGAACGATGACGCTCGACTCCACTCCCGGCCGTGGCACGACCTTCGTCGTCACCATGCCTGCCCACCGTGCCCTCCAGAGCGCACAGATCTTCTCCGCCGGCGGTAGGTCATGGGGCATCCCCGCGTCCTCGGTGTCGGACATCGTCGGTCTCCCCGAAGTGTCCATCGTCGTGAACGAGCGTGGCAGCTTCATCGTGCGCGGCGACGATTCGATTCCATACTCATCGTTCGCCACTGTCGTGGGACTCGACGTCGAGGGCTTGCCCTCCCAGGTGATGGTCATCCAGAGCCCGACGGGCCGCATCGCCCTCGCCGTGGACGACGTGTGGGATCTTCGTCAGGTGGCCACGAAGGACCTGAGCCCGCTGCTCAGCGGATCGTCATCCGTCGTGTCAGGGGTTGCCCTCCTGGGAGGTGACGAGACCGTGATGCTCGTCGACGCCGGTCGGCTGGCAGAGAAGATGCGCGACGTCGAGGTCCGACCCGCAGGACCCGTCCACTCGGTGCTCGTCGTCGACGACAGCCAGGGAGTCCGCCAGGTCGTCTCCGGCGTGCTTGCGTCCCATGGGTTCTCGACCCTGTCCGCGGGGAGTGTGTCGGATGCGCTGGCCGTGCTCGCGAAGCACAGCGTCGATGCCCTCGTCGTCGACTTCTCGATGCCGCGAGCCGACGGTGTGGCCCTCGTCCACATGGTGCGTCAGCGGTATGGGGACATTCCCGTTGTCATGCTCTCGGGGGTCGCATCGGACGAGGACCGCACCCGTGCCGAGCGGGCGGGCGCCGACGCGTTCTTCGACAAGGCGGACTTCGCAAAGGGCGCCCTTGTCGACAAGCTCAGGGAGCTGATCGCGACCGAACCTGCGGACGCAGAAGCCGGCATGGCGAGCTGAGGGACCGCTGATCCGCGCAGGTCGATGGTCGGTACACTCGCCTGGCATGTCCGAATCACCACTGTTCGCCTCCCTGAACCCGACCCAGCGCGAAGCCGTCGCTGCCACCGACGGACCTGTGCTCGTCGTCGCGGGTGCTGGATCCGGCAAGACCCGCGTGTTGACCTATCGGATCGCCCACATGGTGCGCGACCTGGACGTATCCCCGTACGAGATCCTCGCCATCACGTTCACGAACAAGGCG
>CAZYGP010000118.1:3548-6825 GCA_964647265.1 uncultured Acidimicrobiaceae bacterium
TCCTGACAACGCGCATCGCCTATCTGCTGGAGCAAGGCTGCTTGCCGTCGGAAATCCTCGCGATCACGTTCACGAACAAGGCGGCCGGCGAGATGAAGCGCAGGGTCGAGATGCTCATCGGACGGGTCGCCCACGACATGTGGGTATCGACCTTCCATTCCGCCTGTGTGCGCATCCTGCGTCAGGAGGTTGGTCGCTTCGGATACCGGACCTCGTTCACGATCTACGACGAGGCCGACTCGAATCGACTTATCACGATGTGCATCAAGGACCTCGACCTCGACCCGAAACGCTTCCCGCCGCGACAGATCAAGGCAGCCATCTCGAAAGCGAAGAACGAGCTCGTCGACCACGAGACATTCGCCTCGCGTGACTCGGGCTACTACCACGAGAAGGCATCCGACATCTATCGGCTGTACCAACAGCGGTTGGTCGAGGCCTCCGCCCTCGATTTCGACGACATCCTCAAGCTCACCGTCGAGCTGTTCCAGGCCTTTCCCGACGTGCTGGAACGTTGGCAGAACCGGTTCCGGTACATCCTCGTCGATGAGTACCAGGACACGAACCACGCCCAGTACATGCTCGTGAAGCTTCTCGCCGGTCGCCATCGCAACATCTGCGTCGTCGGGGACTCTGATCAGTCGATCTACGCGTTTCGTGGCGCGGACATGCGCAACATCATGGAGTTCGAGAAGGACTATCCCGATGCCCGCATCATCCTGCTCGAACGGAACTACCGGTCGACGCAGACGATCCTCGATGCCGCGAACGCGGTGATCGCGAACAACGTCGGACGGAAGCCGAAACGACTGTGGACCGATGAGGGCGAGGGTGAACGCATCGTCGTGTTCGAGGCCGAGGACGAGCACGAGGAGGCCGCGTACATCGCCGAGGAGATCGCACGCCTGCAGGACCTCGGGAAGCGACTCGAGGACGTTGCCGTCTTCTACCGGACGAACGCCCAGTCGCGCGTCATCGAGGAACTCTTCGTCCGCTTCGGCGTGACCTACCAGGTGGTGGGAGGTCTGAAGTACTACGACCGACGGGAAGTCAAGGATGCCCTCGGGTATCTTCGAGCCATCGTGAACCCGGACGACCAGGTGTCCGTCAAGCGGATCATCAATGCCCCCAAGCGCTCCATCGGCGACACGTCGGTTGCCCACGTCGACCGCCATGCCGAAGCGAACGGCATGACGTTCATGGAGGCGCTCCGAGACGCCAGGGACATCCACGCCCTCACGACGAGGGCCCAGAATGCCATCCTCGACTTCGTCGCCCTGATGGACATCCTCTCCGTCAAGGCATCGAGCGGTCCTGGTGCAGCCGTCGATGCGGTGCTCAACGACACCGGATATCTCGATGCCATACGGGCCGAACGCACGATCGAGGCGATGGGACGGGAGGAGAACCTCAGGGAGCTCCTGAGCGCAGCTGCTGAATTCGAGGAGACGGGGCCAGCATCTATGGGTCCCGCCGATTGGAACGCGCTCGATGGGATAGGAAAGCTCGAGATGTTCCTCGAGGCGATCAGCCTCGTCACCGATCTCGACAGGATCGACGATTCCGATGCCGTCACCCTCATGACGCTCCACAACGCGAAGGGTCTCGAATTCCCCGCGGTGTTCCTCACCGGACTCGAGGACGGGGTGTTCCCGCACATGCGTGCCCTCGGCGACCCGCGAGAGCTCGAGGAGGAGCGTCGGCTGTGCTACGTCGGGGTCACGAGAGCCGAGGAGCGCCTCTACCTGACCAGGGCGTGGAGCAGGAACCTCTGGGGTCAGAACAACTACAACGGCCCGAGCCGGTTCCTCGGCGAGATCCCCGACCACCTGACGTCGAAGGCGAAACGGACCCGGCGAAGCAGGACCCTCGAAGCACGGTCACCCGCCGCAACCGTGTCCGATTCCGATATCGAGTCGGGGGACAGGGTGCGACACTCCCACTGGGGTGAGGGAACCGTGCGCGAGATCGTCGGAACGGGCGACCGGGCCGAAGCGGTCGTTGTGTTCAATGGACACGGTGCGAAGCGGCTGCTGCTGGCGTGGGCGCCCCTCGAGAAGGTGTGACTCACACCGGCTCGAGCCGCTGGTCGGGCGTGAAGGCGCGTCGTGCCGACACCAGCGCAACGACGACCGTGGACACAGCGACCGATCCCAGCACCAGGTACATCACGACCAGTTGGATGATGGCTGCCTCGAGGGGTTCCACACCCGCGATCAGGAGGCCGGTGAACGCACCGGGCAGGGCGATCAACCCGACGACCTTCGTCCGTTCGATCTGGGGAATGAGGCTCACGCGAGTCGCCTCCGCAACGATGTAGCGGGTCGAACGGCGAGCATCGATACCCAGCGCCAACATGCCCTCGATGACAAGCCGGCCATCCGAGAGCTGCTTGCGGACCTGATCGGCTGCGAGCACCGTCGCCGGGAGGACGTTCCCGATCGTGATTCCGGCGACGACGATCGCCTGGATCGGTTCGAGGGGAAGCACACCGAATCCGAACACGACGAGAAGTGAGAGGGCCGTCGAGGCTGCAATCGCCAGAGCGGCAGGAAGGATCACCGTGGAGCGGCCCGCCCTGGCACCCACCGATCTCGCGGCGACGATCACCATGCCGACGATCCAGAGGGGCGCGAGGACGTCGTCCCACTCGGTGTCGACGATGAGCGTCAGGACGATGCCGACGGCGGTGAGCTGGACCGCTGCACGCGCCGATGCCGAAACGATCGACCGCTCGGCGCCCAGACCCAGCCATCGAGACATACTTATCGCGACCGTGATCAGTACCAGCGAGGCACCGAGAACCACGAGAGGACTCGTCTCGAGGATGGAGGTCTCCATGACCCTCCGATTGTCGCACGTCCGCGTTCACGTGACGGACCGGTAGCGTCACACCATGCGTGCCGAACGTCCTCCGATCGTGCTGATCGGGCCCATGGGTGCAGGAAAGACGACGATCGGGATCCTTCTCGCCGCCGGCCTCGACTTGCCCTTCGTCGATTCCGACGCATCGATCCTGTCCGACCTCGGGGAGACGGGAGCGGCCATTGCCGAGCGCCTTGGCGTCGAGGCGCTCCATCAGGTCGAGCTCGCGGTGTTCCGCCACGTCCTCGGCCGAGGAGCGCCGTTGGTCTTCGCCGCCGCCGAGAGCATCATCGAGTCCGAGGATGCCCGCACCCAGCTGCGGGACGCGTTCACGGTGTGGGTCGACGCGGATCCGGTCATTCTGGTACACCGGAGGAACGCCGCCGATCACCGTCGGACGATGGATCAGGCC
>CAZYGP010000119.1:0-6792 GCA_964647265.1 uncultured Acidimicrobiaceae bacterium
CCCCGATCGGGTCGTGCGACCTCGGGTCCCGCGAGAGGATGGAGGCCTCTTCCGGGAGCTCACCGACGCTCGGCAGGTCCACGGTCGTGAGTTGCTCTGGACTCTCGCCCCGAAGGGCGAACACGGCGATGTGACGCACGCCCTCGAGTGGGAGGCCGCTGTCGACCTTGTCGCGCACAACCTCGACCGCGTTGGCTGCGAGCAGCTCCGTGAGGTGGGCGCCGGCTTCGGCATCCCCGAGGGGAACCCCGAAGTACACCGATGCTGTCTCACCGCGGACATGGAAGTCGCGAACGGGCGGCATCGACCGCCTCGGTGACGTAGCGCCGCCCCCTGATCCCGCCGCCCCCTGCCCACCGGACTGGCCCACCGAGCGCAGCGCCATGACTACGAGACCGACGAGAGCGATGGCGATGACGGCGACGATCAGAACGATGAGGGCCACACACGACTCCTTGGTTGCCTGGACCGATTGTACGTCACCGACGGAACGGATCCGGTGGGGTCATGACCCTTCGCGAGGCGCCGGTGTCAGCCGACGCGCCTCCTCCTGATGGTGATCTGGCGATCCCGACGGATCTTTCGGCGCTCCCGCTCCGACATGGCGCCCCAGATTCCGAACTTCTCGCTCGAGACGATCGCAAACTCGAGGCACTCGTCTCGCACCGTGCACTCCCGGCAGATGGACTTCGCGACGCGCGTCGACGCACCGCGTTCGGGGAAGAACAGGTCGGGATCGGCGCCCCGGCAGTTTGCGAAGTCCTGCCAGGACATGTCGATTCCCCCGTCCTTGAGCGCTTCGAGAAGGTCGACGATCACGCGGGCTCCCTACAGGGTTGTAATTACAATTCTGTGATTCAACCAAGGGCTCGCGCGCGTGTCAAGTCCGCGCGCGCGCGTTTCGGTTCGCTTGTCAAGGATTTCGCGACCGTGAGAGGCCGTGGCGAGACAGCCGCGCCTGCGCAGACGATCCAGCCTCGTGTCGCAACAGTCCTCGAAGCCCGCGATAATCATGCAGAGACGCAACAGCGAAGGATCGGTTCGTGACGACTACACACCAACGTGGTGATGTCCACCGCAGGGAGCGATGGCAGGACTGGCTCGGAGGTTTCTTCTCCTCCTCCATCGGACTCAAGTGGCTGATGGCGCTCACGGGAATCGGGCTGCTTCTCTACGTGCTCGCACACATGATCGGGAACCTGAAGATCTTCCTCGGGACGAACGAACTCGGGCAATACGAGATCGACCTCTACGGAGAGGCACTACGCAACCTCGGTGGTGAGATCCTCCCGCACGGAACCGTCCTGTGGCTCTTCCGTATCGGCCTCATCGTCGCGTTCGCGATCCACATCGGCGCCTCGGCCGCACTCACCCGACGCAACTGGGAGGCGCGGGGCTGGGACCGTTACGACGCTCAGCGCCACTACGCGGCGGCGAACTATGCGAGCCGCACCATGCGTTGGGGTGGAACCATCCTCCTGCTGTTCACACTGTTCCACCTGGCAGATCTGACGTTCGGGTGGGCGAACCCCGACTTCGTCTACGGGGCCGTGTACGACAACATCATCGCGAGCCTCACGCGGCCACCCGTCGCGATCTTCTATCTCGTAGCCCAGGCCGCCCTCGCATTCCACATCTACCACGGCGGTTGGAGCCTCTTCCAGAGCCTCGGCGTCGTCAGCCCGCCGTACCAGGTCGTCCGCCGGGCGTTCGCGATCGGATTCGCGGCACTTATCTTCCTCGGGAACGTTGCGATCGTCGTCGCCGTGTGGACAGGCGTCGTCTCGTGAGCGGAAGGCAGAACGTGAAGGACACATCCTCCCCCACCCTGGACGCCCGGACGCCGGCCGGACCGATCCAGCAGCGATGGGAACAGCACAGGTTCGACACGAAGCTCGTCAACCCTGCGAACAAGCGCAAGTACCAGATCATCGTCGTGGGAACGGGACTCGCAGGCGCATCAGCGGCGGCGACGCTCGGAGAGCTCGGGTACCGGGTGAAGGCGTTCACGTTCCACGATTCGGCACGGCGCGCCCACTCGATCGCAGCCCAGGGCGGGATCAACGCCGCCAAGAACTACGCGAACGACGGCGACTCGATCTACCGGCTGTTCTACGACACGGTGAAGGGAGGGGATTTCCGCTCCCGCGAGTCGAACGTGTACCGACTCGCCGAGGTGTCCAACGAAATCATCGACCAGACGACCGCCCAGGGCGTGCCGTTCGCCCGCGAGTACGGTGGGCTCCTCGACAACCGATCGTTCGGTGGCGCCCAGGTCAGCCGCACCTTCTACGCCAGGGGCCAAACCGGCCAACAGCTGCTCCTCGGCGCCTATCAGGCCCTCGCGAGGCAGATCAACGCGGGCACGGTCGAGTTCCACAACCGCACCGAGATGCTCGACGTCGTCATGAAGGATGGCAGGGCGGTGGGCATCGTCGTGCGTGACCTGCTGACCGGGGAGGTGTCGTCCCACTCCGCCCACGCCGTCATCCTCGCCACAGGCGGTTACTCGAACGTGTTCTTCCTCTCGACCAATGCCATGGCATGCAACGCGACTGCGGTGTGGAGGGCACACAGGAAGGGTGCACTCTTTGCGAATCCCTGTTTCACCCAGATCCACCCGACGTGCATCCCTGCTTCCGACGAGCATCAGTCGAAGCTCACGCTCATGTCGGAGTCCCTCCGCAACGATGGACGCATCTGGGTGCCTCTCGATCCCGACGACACGAGGCCTCCGAACGACATCCCAGAGGACGAGCGCGATTACTACTTGGAGCGCCAGTATCCGACATTCGGGAACCTCGTGCCGCGAGACGTAGCCTCACGGGCGGCCATGCGCCTCATCGAACAGAACCGCGGAGTAGGACCGCTCAAGAACGGCGTCTATTTGGACTTCCGGAACGCGATCGATCGCCTCGGTCGTGCCACCATCGAGGAACGCTACGGCAACCTCTTCGAGATGTACGAGCGGATCACCGACGAGGATCCCTACACCGTTCCGATGCGCATCTACCCCGCGCCGCACTACACGATGGGCGGACTGTGGGTCGACTACGACCTCATGACGACGGTGCCGGGCCTCTACGCGATCGGCGAGGCGAACTTCTCCGATCACGGGGCGAATCGCCTCGGCGCATCCGCCCTCATGCAGGGTCTTGCGGACGGCTACTTCGTCATCCCGTACACGATCGGCCAGTACCTGTCCGACTGGCTGAACACGGAGCCTGTGTCGACGCAGGACGAGGCATTCCGAGAAGCCGAGGCCGAGGTGGAGGAACGAACGGCACGGTTCCTCGCAATCGGGGGGACGAGGTCCGTGGACGACTTCCATCGGAGGCTCGGGAACATCATGATCGACCATTGCGGGCTTGCTCGCAGCCGGGAGGGCCTCGAGAAGGCCATTGCCGAGATCCGGGAGCTCCGGAGTGAGTTCTGGAGGGATCTCAAGGTGCTCGGGACGTCCGACAGCCTCAACCAGTCCCTCGAGAAGGCAGGCAGGGTCGCTGACTTCCTCGAGCTCGGCGAGCTGATGTGCCGTGACGCCCTCGATCGTGAGGAGTCCTGCGGTGGTCACTTCCGGGTCGAGCACCAGACGCCAGACGGGGAGGCGCGACGCGACGACGAGAGATTCTCGTTCGTCTCCGCATGGGCGTGGGTCGACGACACCACGCCCCAGGCACTCCACAAGGAACCTCTCACATTCGAGTACGTCGAACCCACGCAGAGGAGCTACAAGTAGATGAACCTGACTCTCAAGGTCTGGCGCCAGGCGGGCCCCCACGCGGAGGGTGAGTTCAAGACGTACGAGGCCAGGAACGTGTCAGAGGACGCTTCGTTCCTCGAGATGCTCGACGAGGTCAACGAACACCTGAACAAGGTCGGTGAGGAACCGATCGCCTTCGATCATGACTGCCGGGAGGGGATCTGCGGAACGTGCGGGGTGATGATCAACGGGGAACCCCACGGCCCCCAGAGCGGCACTGCGACCTGTCAACTCCACATGCGCAAGTTCTCGAACGGGGACTCGATCACCATCGAACCGTGGCGCGCGACCGCAATGCCCGTCATCAAGGATCTCATCGTCGATCGGTCGGCATTCGACAGGATCATCGAGGCAGGCGGATACATCTCGATCAACACCGGCGCAGCTCCCGACGCCAACATCACACGGGTACCGAAGGAGGCTGCCGATGCCGCCATGGACGCCGCCGCTTGCATCGGATGCGCAGCATGCGTCGCAGCATGCCCGAACAGCGCTGCGAACTTGTTCACGGCAGCGAAGATGCAGCACCTCAACCTGTTGCCCCAGGGCCAGCCTGAGCGATACTCACGGGCGGTCGCCATGGTCGAGACCATGGAGGAGTACTTCGGATCGTGCACGAACCACGGTGAGTGCGAGAAGGCATGTCCGAAGAACATCTCGATCGACTTCATCGCCATGATGAACCGCGACTACGTGCGGGCCCAGTTCCGCAACCGCATCCGCGCTGGCCAGTAGCGGCAGCCGACGGGCCCCGGCTCGGTGATGTCGGACAGGTACACTCGGCTCGACCGACACCGATGAAAGGACCACCGTGGCAACGTTCCTCAGCGAAGACCACTTTCATGCGGCCCAGGATGCATTGAACAGCGATGCCGGGTTTCAGAACTCGATCGCGAACGTCACCCTCGCCGTTCAGTTCGACGTCTCGGGTACACCCCAGGGCGACCTGTCATACCACTTGAAGATCGCTGACGGCGCCGCCGTGACTGCGAGGGAACCCCTACCCGACCCCGACGTCACCGTCGGCAGCGACTACGAGACTTCCAAGGCGATCTCGAAGGGCGAGCTGAACGTCCAGATGGCGTTCATGACGGGCAAGATCAAGGTCGGTGGGAACATGGCGAAGATCATGATGCACCAGAACGTGATCAACGACTACGCACGGGTGCTCTCGGGACTCGATGTGGACTACCAGGTCTGACCGGGGCTGAGGCCCGGTGGAAAAGGGGAAGGCGCCCCGGGTGGGGCGCCTTCCGTGTCTCGGTCGTCGTCGCTGATCAGCCGGGCTTCACGGAGTCCTTGAACCCCTTGCCTGCCTTGAATGCCGGGACCCGAGTCGCCTTGACGTGGATCTCGGCACCCGTCTGTGGGTTGCGAGCGGTACGAGCCGCACGGTTGCGTGCCTCGAACGTACCGAAGCCCGTGATCGACACCTTGCCGGATGAAACGACACCCGTCACGATGACGTCGAGCGTCTCGTTGACGATCTTCTCAGCCAATGCCTTCGACTCGCCTGTGTTGCGAGCGACGGCTTCGATGAGTTCGCCCTTGTTCATGGGAAACCTCCTGGGTTGTCCACGACGGTCGTGGAACGAATAACACGAGTGTAACTCTACCCAGCACCCGAATGTGTAGCAACAATAGGCACTTCTGACGTGCTGCACCTCCCGAGATCCGATAGAGTACCGCCCGGACCGGAGGCCATCCTTTGAAGAAGAACTGGACGAAGATCGCGATCGCACTCGGACCGGCGATCATCGTCGCTTCGGTGGTCTGGGAGGTCGCCAGGGTCAACAAGTCGTACTCCTTCGTCATCGAACCGTGGTCCATCCGCGGCTACGAATCCGACCACGGTGTGGTCTTCGCTGCGCTCGGAATACTGCTCTTCATCGGTGGACTGGCCGTGTCGTGGGAAGGGGCACTGAAGGACCGCGCCTCGATCGCGATCACGGCATGCTTCGTCGTGGCGTCGACCGCCTTCGCATTCCTCCTCGCCGACCGTGAGATCACGCTCACGGTCACCACCGTGATGGGCGTCGTGGTGGCGACCATCCTCGCAACGGCCACTGCACTCGCGCTTCGCAGCATCCTCGGGAAGCGGAACCGGTTCTTCCGACGGGCCATGCCGACCTTCGTCATCGTGTTCGCCCTCGTCTTCGGCGTCTTGGCCACGACCATGGTCGGGAGCGAACTCGAGGTCGAGACGTGGATCCTGGTCCTGTTCGTCGCCCTGTTGACAGGCGGTCTGTCGGTTGCGATCCAGCCGATCGGCCTCGCTGCGAACCGCGTGCTGATCATCGCCTCGGTGGCCGCATGGGCCGTCATCGTGATGTCCGCGGGTGCGATCAGACAGCACCTGATCGACACCCAGATGGTGACGGTGCAGGCTGATGGATCCACAGGGATCTCCGCCCAGTACAAGGACGTCCAGGCCGCACCCGGTTGGTGGCTCGCAGGTCTGGGCGCCACGATCCTGTTCATCGGAGCCGTCGGGCTGTGGGCGCGGCGCCGTGACATCGTCGCGACCCACGCACGCGCAAGACGCCAACGTGAAGCGGCAGAAGTCAGCGCTCGGGAGATCCGGGAGGCAGCCGAGGCGTACGCCGCAGAGAAGGCAGCGGTCTCCCCGAACTAGGGTTCTCAGAGGTCGGCGAGCTCTCCCACCTTCTCCTTCACCGCCGCCGCCGCTTCGACGAGACCCTTGACCTCGTCATCAGTGAGCGGAACCTCGACGACCTCCTCGACACCGTTGCGACCGAGCTTGGCCAGCACACCGAGGTACACGTCCGAGATGCCGTACTGGCCCTCCATCCACGCGCACACCGGCATCTCGGCGCCGGCATCCTCGACGATCGCCTTCACCATGGCCGCAGCCGCCGCGGAAGGCGCGTAGTACGCCGATCCCGTCTTGAGGAATGCAACGATCTCGCCGCCGCCGTTGCGAGTTCGCTCGACGAGCCCGTCGATCGAACCTGGATCCAGCACGTCGGTCAGCGGCTGCTCCCCCACCTTGCACAAGGAGGGCACAG
>CAZYGP010000120.1:0-6781 GCA_964647265.1 uncultured Acidimicrobiaceae bacterium
ACGTGGGATATGTCGGGTGATCCGACGGCCCGCCGTTCGCGATGTCTGCATACACCTCACCGAAGAGCGCTCGGAACGTGTCCGGGTACCCCTCGACGTGGCCTCCGGGATATCCGATGATCCTCGCGGCACTCGGCGCGACGAGGGACGGATCCCTCTGGATGATCTCATTCGGCCGTCCCCGGTGACCCACCCACAGGTGGTCAGGGTTCTCGGAGAACCACGAGACGGACGACGTCGATCCGTCGACCTCGATGGTCACGCTGTTCTTGCGCCCTGCGGCCACCTGGGACACGGCGACGAGCCCCCTTGCCCCGTCCTCGAACCGGAGCATGATGCTCGCCGCGTCGTCGCTCGACATCTCCTCGTCGACGAGGTCGCCATCCTCCCCGCCACCCGTGGAGAAGGTCTCGACCGGTCCGACAGGGTGGGAACGGATCGGCACGAACGTGTGGAGCTCGGCCATCACTTCCGTGATTCGCTTGCCCGTGATGAATTGGGCGAGGTCGAGCCAATGCGACCCGATGTCCGCAACGGCACGGAGCGCACCCGCCTCCTCGGGGACCAGACGCCAGTTCCAGTCGGTGTCGAGCAGCAACCAGTCCTGGAGGTAACCCCCGGAGACGAACCTGGGCTCCCCGATCTCACCGTTCGCCACCATGGCCCTGGCCTGATGGCAGTTCGGATAGAACCGGAGGTTGAAGCACACGGCGTTGACGAGCCCGGACGCCGCCGCCCTTGCCACGAGATCAGACGTGTCGCGGGAGTTCAAGGCGAGAGGCTTCTCGCACACGACGTGCTTGCCCGCATCGAGGCAGAGGCGCACCTGGTTCGCGTGTGCGTGGTTCGGGCTCGCGATGTGGATCACGTCGATGTCGGGGTCCCCGGCGAGTGCTTCGACGCTCTCGTACACCCTCGGGAGGTTGGCAGCCTGCGCCTTGGCTTCGGCACGCTGAGGGGAGGATCCGACGACACCGACGACGTCGACCCCGAGCCTTCTCAGTGCTTCGACGTGTGCAACCCCGATGAAGCCGACACCGACGACGCCGGCCCTGATCTCGTTCAGCCGCATGCCACCCTCCCCATCGACTGTCTCCTCATTGCGCAGCAGCCACCCTCGAGTACAGCCATGACAGGCTGATGATGATGAAGCCGTACAGGATCTGCTGGATCGCCTGACCTGCTCCGAGGAAGGTCAGCAACGACTGGAGGACGCCAAGGATGAGCGCGCCCAGGATCGTTCCCGAGTAGGTACCGACGCCTCCGAAGATCGACGTTCCGCCGATGACAGCGGCCGCGACTGATGGGAGGAGGAACACCGTTGCGAGGGACAGGTCGACCGCCCCCACCCTGCCCCCGAGCAGGATGCCTGCGATGGAACCGAGGACCCCAGCGAGGACGTACACGCCGACGAGAACCTGCCATGTACGGGTACCTGACAACCTGGCAGCGACCATGTTGTCACCGAGGGCGTAGAGGTTCCGTCCGAACCCGGTTCGCCGCAGCATCAGGATCACGAGCACCGCGATGGCGGCCCAGATGATGACGGCGTAGGGGACCCGACCGAACGAACCACCTCCCATCTTCCGGATGAAGGGATGCATCGACGTCGATCCGAAGAAGATGGTCTGGGCCCACGACGTGAAGAGACCCAGGAGGATTCCCGACATCGCAAGGGTCATGATGAGCGCATTGACACGGAACACACCCACCCCGATGCCGTTCGCGGCACCGGCGACCACGCCGACGATGAGCCCTGCGACGATCGCCACGGCTGCACCCTCGGGGGACTGGTTCGCTGCGAGGTACGCGGAACCCGTTGCGATCATCGCGATCGAGAGGTCGATTCCCCCGGTGAGCATCAGCATCGTCTGACCCGCCGCCATGATGCCGATCGGTACTGCGAACAGAGCTGAGTTCCTGAGGCCGCCGATACTGAGGTAGCTGGGACGTATGGCACCGGTGATCAGGATCAGCACCACCAGGACCAGGATCAGCACCAGGTGGGGATGGTGCGCGAGGTACCGGCCGACACGATGGAGAATGCTCGTCGACTCGGCATCGGTCTCCGCGACGATCGGAGTCAGGTCGGTGGTCATGTGGTGCGGGACCTCCTCCACGTGATCAGTCCTGCGATCATCATCACCACCACGATCAGGACGCCCTGGATGATCTGTGCACTGTTCGGATCCACCCCCATCGCGGTGAGGATGGGACTGAGGAAGAAGAGGATCAGACCCGCGGGCACGACGGCGATCAGCGAACCGACCCCACCGGTGAGGGCGACCCCGCCGAGGACGATCGCGGCCACAGCGTTCAATGTGAGGTTGCCACCGAAGTTGTTCGCGTTGCCCCTGCCTGCGATTGCCGTCGTTGCCAGTCCGGCGATCGCGGCGAACCCTCCGCCGACAGCGTACGAGATCACCTTCGTCCTGGCAGCACGGACACCGGAGAGGTAGGAAGCATCACGGTCGCTGCCGAGTGCGTAGATCGAAAGGCCGCTCCGGGTCCGACCCAGCCACCACGACGCCGCGAGGATCGGGATTGCCATCGCCACCATTGCGGGCCACGGGTTCGATCCGATGCCGACCCTGGACCCTGTGAAGATCCATCGGAAGCCCTCGCTCGTGCCGCCGCCTGGGTTCGGCAAGACGACGAGCGCAAGGCCCTGGAACACGTACAGGGTCCCGAGTGTGATGACGATGTCGGGGACCTTCGACACATTGATGATCCAACCGACGCCTGCGTTGATGGCGACTGCCGCCAGGACGAGGCCAACGGCGATGACCAGCGTCATCTCGAAGGACTGTCCTTCCATCAGTCGAGCCGCGGTGACGTTGGTGAGGACGAGGAGACCACCCACCCCGAGGTCGATACCTCCTGCGATGACGATGATCGCCTGGCCCGCAGCGAG
Organism: uncultured Acidimicrobiaceae bacterium; assembly: GCA_964647265.1. Lineage (GTDB taxonomy): Bacteria > Actinomycetota > Acidimicrobiia > Spongiisociales > UBA5794 > SZUA-442. Next base: position 2,915 of record CAZYGP010000120.1, read on the forward strand.
GAACACCCAGGGCGATCCGTTGTTGACGATCGAGGAGACCTGGAACGATCCGAACCGCGGGATCAGCGTCGCGTACCACGCCACGAGGGTGAGGAGCAGGAGCCACACGCCAACCGTCCATCCGTGGCGGCGCAGCCACCTCCTCCATGGGGCCTGTGCGCGAGGCGTGATGGTCTCGTGCGGCGCGGTGACGGTCACGGAGCGACCTCCTCGAGGCCGTGCGCGGCGGTCAGCATGGCCTCCTCGGTGACGGTCCTGGCGTCCTGCTCGTGCACGACGCGCCCGTTGTAGAGCACGAGGACCCTGTCGCACACGAGTGGGATCTCGCGGAGCTCGCTCGTGTACATGACGATCGAGGCGCCTTCAGCTGCAAGCTCCCTGAGGAGGTCGTAGATCTGTGCCTTCGTCTGGATGTCGATGCCACGAGTCGGGTCGAAGCACAGCAGGGTGTCGAATCCGACGGCGATCCACCGACCGATCGTGACCTTCTGCTGGTTCCCTCCCGACAGTCGTTGGACCTGGCTCCCCGCACGAACGTCGATGTCGAGCCTGGCAACGGCGCGATCCACTCGATCTCCCTCGTCACGGGCGAGGCGGAACCATCGCGAGAAGCGGTTGTACAGGGGCGATGCGAGGTTCTCACGAACGGAACGCTGGGGGAACAGCGCCTGCTGGCGATCGGCGGGGACGAAGACGAGGCCCCGGCGGATCGCGTCATACGGGGAGCGTGCGTTGAGGGTGACGCCATTGACGATGAGGTCGCCCGATGCCGGCCGGAAGTCCCCGGAGAGGATCTGGAAGAGCTCGGTCTGGCCTTGTCCTTCGAGCGCGGTCAGGCCGAGTATCTCTCCCCGGCGAAGTTCGAACGAGACACCGTTGACCTTGTCGCGGAGGTGGAGATCCCTCGCCTCGAGGACCACCGGCCGGTCGTCGAACGACGGGGATGGGACGACTGCGGCGACCTCGGGGGCGGCGACCGCGGCCTCGCCGAGTTCCTCGCCGAGCATGGCAGTGACGAGCTCGGCCTCGCTCACACCCTTGAGCGCGAGGTGTGCGACATCGGTGCCGTTTCGCAGGATCGTGGCTCGATCACACAGGGAGAGCACCTCACCGAGGCGATGGGAGATGAACAGGACTGATCGGTCGAGGGACCGCCACTCTCGCATGATGTCGAAGACGTACTCGGCCTGGTCGGTCGTCAGCGCGGCAGTGATCTCATCGAGCATGAGGATGTGCGGGTCGCGGGCCAGTGCCCGTGCGAGGTCGAGGAGGCGCAGCACGGCGAGTGGGACATCGCTCACCTGGTGTTCGAGGTCGATCGAGCCGAGGTCCATGCGTTCCAACCACGGCAGCACGTCTGGCGACGTGAGACCCGAGATGCGAAGGTTCTGGTTCAGTGAGAGGTCGGGGATGAGAGCGGGATCCTGGAACACCGTTGCGATGCCGGAATGCAGTGCGTCGGAGGGCTTGCCGAGGGAGACGGGTCGACCGTTGACCTCGATGGTTCCCGTGTCTGCGGCGAATACAGCTGAGAGGATCTTGACCAGCGTGCTCTTGCCTGCGCCATTCGCGCCGAGCAGGGCGTGGATCTCGCCCGGGGCAACGGACAGGTCGACTGTCCGAAGCGCCACGACGGATCCGTAACGCTTCGCAACGGAACGCGCAGCAAGAAGGGGTGTCTCGGGTCCTGTCACGTGATCCTCGTGAGTCGGTGGGTTGGTTCGAGGGCCGGGCTCCCGAAGGAGCCCGGCGTCTCAATGGGTCACATCACTCGCCAGGGCCCTTGCAGGCGACGACCATGTCTGACGTGTAGCTGACGTACGGCTCGATCTCCATGTAGGAGGACCAACCGGCTGTCAGGCCTTCCACGTAGACGGCCTCGAGCTCGTCCGGGGTGTTGAGCACCACAGGAGTCAACAAGGTCGTCTGCGAGACGGTCATGCCTTCCAGGATGTCGATCGCGACTGCAGCTCCCACACCACCGATCGACGGTGGGTTGGACACGGCTGCACCCGTGAGGCCATCGGTGTTGCCGCCCTTGTTCAGCAGCTGTGCGATGAACTCGTTGTTGTCAGCACCCACGACGGGGACGAAGTCCACGCCTGCGACGCTGAACTGCTCAACCACGGTGTAGTCGATGCCAGATGTCCAGATACCATCGACGTCCTGCGTCGACAGGATCTCGAGCGCCTGCTGTGCACCGACACTGGGATCCCAGCCCGTGTACACCTCAGCGACGATCTCGATGTCCGGATACTCAGCGAGGACCTCCTGGAATCCCGTGTCACGGTCCGTGTCGGCCGGATGGCCGTCGATTCCCCGCATGTACACGACCTTCCCGGACCCTTCCAGGGCGTCGAAGAGCCAGCGTGCGCCGACCTCTCCGTACTCGACCTGGTTGTTCGACACGAAGTACGCGCTCGGTGCCGTCACCGGGGCATCGACGGAGATCACAGGAATGCCCTGCGATGCAGCCTCTTCGATGACCGGATCGAGTGCCGAACGGTCGACCGGGTTGATGATGATGGCATCCACGCCCTGGGAAATCAGGGTCTGGATGTCAGCGATCTGTCCGGCGGCATCGGTGTTGCGGTTCTGGAGAACCACCTGGTCCACGTTGCCCCGAGCAAGCGCCTCTGCCTTGATGGCACAGATCATCTGCTCACGCCACGAGTTCCCGACGAGCGTGTTCGATACACCGAGGGTGAATGTCTCATCCCCAGCTGCACCGGTCGTCGTCGTTTCACCTCCGCCATCGTCGCTACTGCACGCAGCGGCGATCAACGCGAAGACCGCGACGATCATTGCCAGCCGTGCTGGCGTTCCTCTCAATCGGCTCAAAGTCCGCCTCCTTCCCATTCTCTCTCTTCACGCGACCGCCGGGAGGCGGTCGAGTCCTTTGCCACGTCGGTCACCGGATGAGCTCCGGTTCCCTCTCGAGCACGGATCCGATGTTCGAAGGAGCAACGACCTGCTCGATCGCCATCGCTGCCGCACCCGTGATTCCCGCCCTGTCGCCCAGGACGCTGTTGCAGATCTGCAGGTCGCTCGTCGACAGTGCGGTGGACCGTTGATAGACGACTTCGCGGATGCCTGCGAGGAGATGCTCCCCGGCATCGGCGAGGTCACCTCCGATGACGATCACAGCCGGATTCAGCATGTTCACCACCGTCGCGAGCACACGGCCGATGAGGCGCCCGGCCTCGCGCACGGATCGGACTGCCTGCTGGTTCCCCGCCCTCACGAGGTCGACGACATCCCTGCTCGTCTCAGCCTCGGTTCCGCGTTCGGCGAGATGGAGTGCCAGCGCGCGGCCGCTTGCGGACGCCTCGAGGCAGCCCACGTTGCCGCACCGACAGATCGACTGATCGCCGGCGATCTGGACGTGCCCGATGTCCCCAGCCGTGCCCTTCGCCCCGCGGTGGAGCGTGCCTCCGAGGATGATGCCTGAACCGATGCCCGTCCCGACCTTCAGGAAGACGAAGTCATCCGGTGCCTCCGGGTCGATCCAATGCTCGCCGAGGGCCATGATGTTCACGTCGTTGTCCACGAGCACAGGACAGCGGTATGCGTCAACGAACCGCGATCGGATGTCGTACTGGTCCCAACCCGGCATGATCGGAGGGTCGACGGCGCGCCCTGCGGCGAACTCGACCGGACCCGGAACGCCGATACCGATCCCGAGAACGTCCGAGGCAGGCGTCTCGGTCTCCGCGAGCAGTCGGACGAAGGTGTCCTCCACCCAGGAGAGGACGGTGTCCGGTCCCTCGGCGATCGAGATGTCCATCCTCGTCTCGGCGAGAATGGTTCCCCCCAGGTCCGCGATCCCGATGCGCGAGTGGGTCGCTCCGAGGTCAGCGGCGAGCA
>CAZYGP010000121.1:0-6726 GCA_964647265.1 uncultured Acidimicrobiaceae bacterium
TCTCCCCGTCTGACACCACCCGGATGACACCACTCCCGGTGGGTCGGAAAGCCATCGCAACCGATCGATCGATTGCCATGGGCAGGACGAACCCATCGTTGTAATCCGTGTGGTCACCGATGAGGTTCACCCGTCCCGGCGATATGGCGACTCCGGTGGGATCCCTCCCGAACCGCTGCTCGAATGCCGATCGTGCGTCAGCCTCGATGGGGAGCTGCATGAAGCGAGTTCGAGTAGTGGGTGGTTGGAAGGCTGCGGAGCCGCTCAGCGGCGAATTCCGCCGTGAGGTCACGCTGGGACTCAGCCGCCAGCTCATACCCGACCATGAACTTGCGGACCGTGGCCGATCTCAGGAGCGGCGGATCGATGTGCGCGTGCAGCCGCCAATGGTCATGCGGGCCATCCGTGAACGGCGCTCCGTGCCATCCCATCGAATACGGGAAGGGTGTCTGGAAGAGGTTGTCGTAGCGGATGAGCATCTCCTTCAGCGCTGCGGCCAGGTTCGCGCGGAGGCGGTCGTTCAGATCGGTGATCCGCAGCACGCGAACCTTGGGTAGTACCAAGGTTTCGAACGGCCACACGGCCCAGAACGGCACCACGATCAACCAGTCCTCGTTCTCGACGACCGTGCGCGTGCCGAGCTCCTGCTCGCGGCGGGCGTAGGCGTCGAGAAGTACCTCCCCCTTCGCGGCAGCGTATTGTCGCTGGTGATCGTCCTCGGTGGCGACCAGGGTCGGTACGTGCGACGTTGCCCAGATCTGCCCGTGCGGGTGCGGGTTGGAGGCGCCCATCGCCGAGCCCCGGTTCTCGAAGATCTGCACCCAGGCGTGGGAGCGGCCGAGCTCGTCGGTCTGGTCGGCCCACACGTCGATGACACGCTCGATGTCGGGGAGGTCCATCTCGGCGAGGGTGAGGTCGTGGCGCGGTGAGAAACACACGACTTGACAGGTTCCGCTCTCTTCCTGGGCGACGAAGAGACCATCGTCGGATGATGCCAGAGCATGGCCGGACGGCACCAGTGCGGGGAAGTCGTTCGTGAACACGTACGTACCGTCGTAGGTTTCGTTCCGCACGCCTCCGGCCCGTTCGGTGCCAGGGCAGAGATAGCACGTCGGATCGAACTGGGGCCGGGTGTCCGGGGTCGGGCGCTCTGTCTGGCCCTGCCACGGTCGGCTGGTTCGTTGTGCGGACACGAGCACCCATTCGCCGGTCAGGGGGTTGTAACGCCGATGCGGGCCGTCGTAGGTGGGTACGGTCATGGCTCACGTCCTGGTTGCGCGGTGGGTGGGCGGTGCGCCCACGTGAAGTCGACTGGCCGGCCATCGATGCTCCAGCGATGCCGGCCTTCTCGACGCACCGTCGGAACATGGGAGAGGGCGGAGCGCAGTTCGGTGGCCTCTGCCGGCTCGAGGTCGCCGATGTGGTCGGATGTGCCGACGAACCCTGTGATGGCTGCAAGGTCGTGAAGGGCCGACACCGCGCGCTCGTCGAGTTCGACGGTGCTGCGGTCGAAGAACGCCACATCGGGGTCGGTGTCGACGATGTCCTTCAGCCACAGGCGCTCGCTCGTGGTGATGATGGCATTGCGGGCCCCCCGTCCCGAGAAGTCACCCATGGCGGTGAGTCCGGGTTCCTCCCAGAAGCCTGCGACATCGGGCCCCACCCGGATGCCGTCGACGAGGCCCAGTGATGCGACGATCGGAGCGCCGCAGGCGTTCAGGTAGCAGTCGTCGCCCGCGGCCCCGCGGATGGTCGCCAAGGCGTGTCGGTAGGCGTGCGCACGCGGCATCGGGTGCTCATGGGCTCCGGGGAAGGCTGCGGCATACAGGAAGTCGAGCTTGAGATAGTCATATCCCCACGAACGCACGCGGGTGATGAGGTCGACGACGAACTCGGTGGTGGCGTCCGCCGTGGGGTCGAGGGAGTAGTACGGCCCGCCCCAGTTGATCCCCGACACCACGGGTGCTCCGTCGTCGTCCCGGAGCAGCAGTTCTGGTCGCTCCGAGGCGAGCTGTGAGTCGGATCGTGCGATGTACGGAGCCAGCCACAGCCCCGCGGACCGCCCAGTGGCGCGGATCGTGTCGGCCATCGCCTGCATCCCCGTTGGGAAACCATCGTTGGCATCCCAATCCCCGACAGCCCGCTCCCACCCGTCGTCGACCTGGATGACATCGAACGGCATGTCTCCGATGCTCTCGATCTCATCGAGGAGTTGCCGCTCCGTGATGTCCTCGTAGTACGAGTACCACGAGCACCACACCGTGACGCGGCGGCGGGGGCGGTGCCCCATGTGACTTGCGAGATGTCGGGCGTACTCGGCAAAGACGTCCTCGACGGTGCCTTCGGCGACAAGCCAGTCAATCGGACCGGCCTCGCTCGTGCCCACGAGCATGGGGCCGTCCGGTCGCACCCTGCCGTACGGCGCGAGGGCCCCGAGGAGGATTGCGCTGCCGTTCGCGTCGATCGCCACACCGACGTCGCTGCTCGACACCGTGGTCTCGAGGGCGACGGTCGGGTCATCGTGGCCAAGGCGTCGTCCCTCGTCGGGGATCGGTGCAACGGGTGCCGCGGGATCGACCCAGCCGCTGGGGGACCACGAGTGCCATCCGTGTCGGTAGAACCCGTCGAACGACCCGATCTCGACCTTCGGATCCTCGGCTCGGATGAGGCGATGGTTCATCGGTGGCGTCCCGAAATCACTTGATGCCGCTCGTCGCCACATTCTCGACGAAGTAGCGCTGTGCCGAGATGAACACGAGGAGCGGGATGATCACGGCAAGAGCCACCCCGGCGAAGATCAGCTGCGGTTGGTCGGCGCCTTGGCCGCCAAGGATCGAGAGTGCGAGCGTCAGGACGAACGATTCGGTATTGCCTGCGTCGATGACGACGAGCGGCCAGATGAAGGAGTTCCACGCGTACAGGAACTGGAACGTCGCGAGCGTTGCAATGGCCGGCCACGAGAGCGGCACGAAGATCGTCCACAGGATGCGCCACCGGGAAGCGCCGTCGATGAACGCGGCCTCCTCGAGATCCTTGGGAATCGACACGAAGAACTGGCGCATCAGGAAGGTGCCGTACGCCGTGTAGAGGAACGGCCAGATGAGGCCCGCCAGGGTGTTGTTCCAGTTCAGAGCAACGACGATCTGGAACAGGGGGATGATGAGAACGATGAACGGGATCATGATCGACCCGAGGTAGCCGACAAAGAGCTGGTCCCTGCCGGGGAACCGCATACGCGCAAAGGCGTAGCCGCCCATGATCGAGGTGAACAGGCTCCCAGCGACGACGAGCACGGTCACGAGCACCGTGTTCGTGATCGCCTTGTCGAAGTCGCGGATGCCGAGGACCTCGTTGAAGTTCGACCACTTCGCCGTGATCTGCTCGGCCGGCTGTGCCGTGCGCACGACGGCGAAGCCCACCCTCGAGGGGTCATCGGGATCGACGAATCGACCCACCGCCGTTCCCCGCAGGAGGACCAACTCCTCGCTGTCGCCGCCATATGTCACGAGGAACACCCCGAGCTCCTGGCCATCGACGGTGACCTTCCGACCGGTGTCCGAGGCGAACTCGAGGGGAACGGCAATGGTCACCTCGAGGTCGTCGGGGCGGGCGAACAGGCCGGCCTCGACGCCCGACTCGGCGAGCACCATCGTGAGCTCGTCACCGTCGGCGGATTCGATGACGAAGAGGGGGAGACTCTCACCGTCAACCACGGTTGTTTTCGGTGCTTGCGGCAGCACCCGGGGCGGATATCGGAAGACGTCGGAGGATTCCTTGAGCGCGGTGGAGAACATGTAGATGAAGGGGAAGACCATCGCGAGGGCGAAGAATCCGAGGATCAGATAGATCCCTGCCCAGCCGAGGTACTTGCGCCTGCGGGACCTGCGGGACAGCCGCCTCGCCTCGGCGGTCGCGTTCTTGTGGACGAGGGTGTCGCGGGCGCTCATATCAGCCGATTCCCTCCTCTTCAGCCCGACGCTGGCGCCAGAAGTTCACGAGCGTCACGCCGAAGATGAAGATGAACAACACCCAGGCGATGGCGCTGGCGTAACCCTGGTTGAATCGGTTGAACCCTTCTTGGTAGAGCTGGATGACCGGCGTCAGCGTTGCGTTGTTGGGTCCCGACGGCGGCAGCTGGGGACCCATGAGCGTGTACGGCTCGGTGAAGATCTGTAGCCCAAGGATCGTCGTGGTGGCGACGACGAAGAACGTCGTCGGTCGCAGCAGGGGCACGGTGATGTTGCGGAACTTGGTCCACCACGTCGCGCCGTCGATCTCTGCGGCCTCGTACAGGGAGCCGGGGATGCCCTGCATGCCGGCGACGAAGAGAACCGCGTTGTATCCCGTCATGAACCAGGCGAAGAAGATGATGATCGACCACATGGCGAAGTTGGGGTCCGAGAGCCATTGCGGCTGCGGTGCCGTGAAATCGAACGGCGTGATCGAGTTGATGAACTCGACGGAACGCAGGATGAAGTAGTTGATGAACCCGATCGCCGCGTTGTAGAGCTGCTTCCAGATGAGGAGGACCCCGAGGAGGCCTGCAACGTAGGGGATGAAGTAGATCGCCCGGAAGGCCTTCATGCCGGGGATCTTCGAGTTGAGCAAGGCGGCGAGCAGCAGCGCAGGGAACGTCGCCAGCGGGATCGCCACAACGGCGAAGAAGATGATGTTGCGCATGCCGATCCAGAAGTTCGGATCTCGGGCGCCGATGATGACGTCGCCGAAACGGAAGGCCTGGCTGTAGCCGGCCGAGAGGACGTCGGACGCGGCCTGCCCGGAATCGACGGTCGCGAACTGGAGGCTGAAGATGCGGACGTAGTTGTCGATGCCCGTGAATTCGATTGCGGTGAGGCCATCCCAATCAGTGAAGGAGATGAACAGCGAGAACAGTAAGGGAAAGGCGAAGAACACGAGGAAGCCGAACACATTCGGCGACACGAACAGATAGCCATCGACGGCTTCTGCTTCCTCCGCGGTCGTACGGAAGAGCTCGGTAGCCTCCTTGCGCCGGAGCAGCACGAATGCCGTTCCCGAAAACAGGGCCACCAAGGTGAGCCCTGCCGCCTCCAGCCCGACCAGGCGACGGGCGAACTCGATTGTTCCGGGAACGATGCCGAGGGACAAGGCGAGGATCGTGGCACCCGCCAGCATGATCCATCGACCGATCCGGGCGACGGACCTTTCGGACACCGTGAACCGGTTCGCCTGCGAGTAGACGATCCAGCCCACGACGATGATGATGCTCAAGTACCACCGACTCCGGAAGTTGTTCGCGACGGCATCGATGCCGCGGAACATCTCCATCGAGTGGAGTGCGCCCACGATCCCCACGACGAGGAGGGTGTACTGGAGCAGTGTGGCCGCTGTGCGGCCCCGGTTGCGATGGTTGAGCAGGTTTGGGATCGCCCACGTCGCCGTCACGGCCACGCCGACTGCGAAGCCGACGGCGATCCACAATGCGACCCCACTGAATGAGAACAGCTCCCCGGTCGCCATCCCCGCGGCAAGCAGGGTGGCCCCGATGGCCGTCACCACCTGCCATGCGATCACGGCCAACAGCCACGCCGGCTGGGCCGTGGACGCGGTCGGAGCGGTCTGCATGGTTGGCGTTTCGGTGGGCGTGGTCACGGGACCATCCTCGCGCAGGTGGGGGAGGGGTGGGGCGCACCCCACCCCTCCCAGTCGAGTCTGATCAGTTGTCGAAGAACTGATTCAGGTCGGTGCAGATGTTGGCTTGGTACTCCTCGATGGACAGGTCTCCGGTCACAACCGCGTTGACACGAGTGTTCATCTCGTCGCGGTATGCGGGCCAGTTGCCGTTCCACAGCGGAGCTTCCGTGACCGGGTTCTCGCTGAGGCCGTCGAGGAAGGCCTGGTTGTTCTCCGGCGGCGTGAAGGTCAGGAAGGCATCGAGTGCCTCCTGGCTCACGCGGCTCGGGATGTTGGCGCCGAGCTCGGCCACCTGTGCCTGGACCTCGGCGGAGGTCAGTGCACGCACCAGCTGCCACGCGGCTTCGGGGTTCTCCGTGTTCGCATTCACGACATAGGCGCCCCAGAAGAGCCAGTTCGACGGCCCACCAGGGCCATCCGGCAGCTTCACGACGTCCCAGTCGAAGGCGACCTCACGGATACCGGGGGTCGCCCACCGTCCGTTCTGGAACATGCCGATGTTCCCGGCCTTGAACACCGGTTCCGGATCCTCACCGTAGGTGAAGCCTGCGCCTGTGGCGAAGAAGTCGCGGAACGCGGTCAGACCGGCGATCGACTCGGGCGAGTCGAGGCCGCATGCGTCGCGGGCATCGTTGAAGAAGCCACCGCCTGCAGAGTTCAGCCACCAGCCGACAGGTCCCCACCACGAGCTCTGCCCGTAGCCGAAGATCTGCGGATCGAGCGCTGCGATGTCAGCAGCAACCCCGCTGAACGCATCCCAGTCCCATTCGCCGGCTTCGGCGAGAGCGCGCGGGTCGTCTGCACCAGCCTCTGCGATCAGGTCGAGGTTCAGGTACAGGCCGAAGGCCGAGACGTCGCGGGGCAGACCCCACAGCGGCGCGCCGGGCTGACCGGTGGCCAGATCCGTGGTGAGCTGCTCCATCGGGCCGGGATAGAAGTCGGTGTCGCTGTAGTCGCCATCCGCGTCAGCGAGTGAACGCATGTCGAGGATCACGCCCTTGGAGGCGAACTCGGCGATGTCGGCACCGGGGATCCAGAAGACGTCCGGTGCCT
>CAZYGP010000122.1:0-6718 GCA_964647265.1 uncultured Acidimicrobiaceae bacterium
ACCCTGACATCATCTGGACGATGATCGACAATGTGCTGACGGACGCGAGCTTCGCTCCGTTGGCGCTACCGAACGTCCGCGAACTCGTCTACCAGACGGATGAGGCGGCATTCGCTGCCGGGTATCTCGCCGCTGGCGCATCGACCACCGGCGTCCTGTGCACGTATGGTGGTGCGAACTTCCCGACTGTCTCCATCTTCATGGATGGGTTCACGAGGGGTGCCCTGCACTACAACGAGGTCAAGGGTGCCGATGTCCAGGTTCTCGGATGGGATCCCGAGGCCGCTGACGGTCTCTTCACGGGAAGCTTCACCGACATGAACCTGGCAAGGAGCACGGCCGAGAGCCTGTTCCAGGAGAACTGTGACGTCATCATCCCGGTCGGTGGAGCGATCAACCTCCCCGCAGGTGACGTCATCAACGACCTGGGCCTCGACGCCGCACTCGTGGGTGTCGACGCCGACGCGTACTTCGCGATGCCCGAGCAGTACCAGTCCCTGTGGCTGACGACGGTCGAGAAGGCCATCGCACCGTTCGTGGCTCTGGCCGTGAGCGATCAGGCGGCGGGAACGTGGACTGCCGGTTCCTTCGTCGGCAACCTTGCCAACGACGGCGTTGGGCTGTCCCCCCTGCACGACTGGGAGTCGAAGGTCTCGGATGAGCTCAAGGCCGAGGTCGAGCAGCTCCTCCTTGACATCAAGGACGGCACGATCCAGGCGGCATTCACGCCTGTCGGCTACTGAGCCAACACCCGATCACACGATCGAAAGAAGGGGGGCCCCTCTTGGGGCCCCCCTTCCCGCGTCCCGAGCGGCATGTGATCCGATCGTGATCTAAGGTACGCCGTGCAGTGCTGAAACGGAGGCTCGGGCGTGTCACTGGAACTGCGGGGTATCACGAAGCGGTTCCCCGGTGTGCTCGCAAACGACGATGTCAACCTGACGGTCTCCCAGGGTGAGACGGTCGCCCTCCTCGGCGAGAACGGGGCGGGCAAGACCACGTTGATGAACATCCTCTATGGCCTCTACACCCCGACTTCGGGTGAGGTCCTGATGGATGGATCACCTCTCGTGCTCAATTCGCCGGGCGACGCCATCGCAGCGGGCATCGGCATGGTTCACCAGCACTTCATGCTCGTACCCGTGTTCAGCGTTGCGGAGAACGTGATCCTGGGTGACGAGCCGACGAAGCGGATCGGATGGCTCGACAAGCGAAGGGCCCGCGCCACGGTCAGGGACATCTCGAGCCGGTACAGCCTCGACGTCGACCCCGACGCCATCATCGAGGACCTTCCTGTCGGAATCCAGCAACGCGTCGAGATCATCAAGGTGCTCGAACGCGAGGCCCGCTTCGTCGTGTTCGATGAGCCGACCTCCGTCCTCACGCCTTCGGAGGTCGAGCGGTTCTTCGAGATCGTCGAGGGTCTGAAGGCCGATGGCAAGGGCATCATCTTCATCAGTCACAAGCTCGGTGAGGCTCTCGAGATCGCGGACCGGATCGTGATCATGCGACGAGGAAGGACGGTCGCCGAAGTGTTGCCGAGCGATGTCGACGAGGAGGGGCTGGCCGAGCTGATGGTCGGGCGACCCGTCGAACTCGTGGTCCACAAGGCGGAGGCCGAGCCGGGCGACGTCGTACTGTCCGTCGAGGCCCTCACCGTGCTCGACGATCGCAACCATCGCGCCGTCGATGGTGTCTCGTTCACGGTGCGCAGCGGCGAGATCGTCGGGATTGCCGGCGTCCAGGGAAACGGCCAGACCGAACTCGTCGAGACGCTGACCGGTCTCAGACCATCCCTTGGCGGGATCGTGATGGTCAATGGCGAGGACATCACGACGAAAACGCCTCGTGCCATCCACAAACGAAGGGTCGCCCACGTTCCGGAGGACCGACAGCAGAGCGGACTGGTGCTGCCGTTCACAGTTACCGAGAACATCATCCTCGACTCCTACCACGAGGCTCCGATCTCGCGGGGAGTGCTCCTGGATTGGGGCGCGGCCCGCGAGAGGGCTGAGCGTCTCGTCGACCAGTACGACGTCCGAACACCCGGTGTCGACGTTCTCGTCTCGACGCTCTCGGGCGGCAATCAACAGAAGGTCATCGTGGCAAGGGAGTTCGATCGCGACGTCGCACTCGTGGTCGCTTCCCAGCCGACCCGGGGGATCGACGTCGGCTCGATCGAGTACATCCACTCGAGGATCGTCGAGGAACGGGACGAAGGCGCCGCAGTCCTCATCGTCTCTTCGGAGCTCGACGAGGTCACCGCGCTCTCCGATCGGATCCTGGTCATGTACCAGGGACGGATCGCAGGGGAATTCGCTGGAGATGCTTCGACGACCGACATTGGACTCGCGATGCTCGGCAGCCATGGCGAGGAGGTGGTGTCGTGACGGACGACGCACCGCAGGAGAAGGGTCACGACGAGCCGGACGAGCCGACGCTGTTCGAACGGATCACCGGAGTCGGGAGCTCCATCTGGCAGGCGATCCTGGTACCTGTCCTTGCCGTGTTCACAGCTCTCGTCGTCGGGGCTGTCATCATCGCCCTCACCGACATCGATACGTTGAGCCTGTGGGGAAGTGATCCGGGCGAGGCGTTCCGGGAGACGATGTCGGGGATCGTCAACTCTTACAAGGCGCTCTTCGTCGGTTCCTTCGGCTCCACGCGGGCAGTGACCGAGACGCTCTTCGCAGCAACACCCCTGATCTTCGCCGGCCTCGCTGTTGCAGTCGGATTCCAGGCGGGCCTCTTCAACATTGGTGTGAACGGACAGATGCACATCGGCGGCATGGCTGCGCTGTGGGTCGGCTTCAGTTTCGCCCTCCCTGCCATGGTCCACGTCCCGATGGCGATCGGGGCGGCGATCATCGGTGGGGCGGCATGGGCTGCAATCGCAGGCATCCTCAAGGCGAGGACGGGAGCCCACGAGGTCATCACGACGATCATGTTGAACTTCATCGCCCTGTTCATGGTCGATTACCTCCTCAAGTCCTCGATCTTCCAGGAGGCAGGGCGGAACGACCCGATCTCCCAGCAGGTCGCCGCAAGCGCGCGGTTTCCCCTGCTCCTCGGGAGCTACCGGGTGAACATCGGATTCCTCATCGCACTCGCGGCCGTCGGCTTCATCTGGTGGCTCATGTATCGCTCGACGATCGGCTACGAGTTCCGTGCGGTCGGGTTCAACCCGAGCGGCGCTCGATACGCCGGCATGAGCGTCGCGTGGATCTATGTCTCGGTGATGGCTGTGTCGGGTGCCATGGCGGGCATTGGCGGTGCGAACCAGATCCTCGGCCTCGAGCCGTATCGCGGTCTCTCGAACTTCGCGGGGACGATCGGGTTCGACGCGATCGCGCTCGCCCTGCTCGGACGGTCGCATCCGGTCGGCGTGCTGCTTGCAGGCCTGCTCTTCGGTGCGCTGCGCGCCGGTGGTCGTGAGATGCAGGGGGCCGCGGGCGTGCCCATCGACCTCGTCCTGGTCCTCCAGGCGTTGATCATCGTGATGATCGCCGCGCCGGAGCTGGTCCGTGCCATCTATCGCATCAAGACACCCGAGAAGGAGCTCACGACGACGATCTCGACGGGGTGGGGCGGATGACGACCGCAACAGCCGACGCCGGACCCGCCGTCACGACCCGGGCGACACCCGACGAACGCCGGGCGACCGCGATCGGGATCGTGCTGATCCTGCTCGCGGCCTTCGTGCTGTGGGCGTTCGCCCTGGGGAGCGAGTCGGGGGTCTTGGCGACCTTCAACCTCTCGCTGCCCGGCGCACGGTTCACGGATCTGACCTGGGTTGTCAACGTCCGATGGCTCGGGTTCGCCGTGGCGATCATCCTCGCGTTCCTCGGCGGCCTCGTTCTCCGGAGGTCCCACCTTGCGTGGACGAACATCGCATTGGCGATCGGCCTCGTCCTGTTCGCCCTCGCGTTCCTGACATGGGCCGCAGGGGGGAAGTCCTTCAGCCTCGTCGGGATGCTGCGGTCGACGGTCCTGCTGTCGGTGCCCGTGACGCTCGGCGCGATGACTGGCCTGATGTGCGAACGCGTTGCGGTGATCAACATCGCAATCGAGGGTCAGCTTCTCACCTCGGCGTTCGTGGGAACCATCGTCGGATCCGCGTGGGGCATCTGGGCGGGCTTGTTCGGGGCGATGCTCACAGGTGCGCTCCTCGGTGCCGTCCTTGCCGTTCTCGCCATCAGGTTCCGCATCGATCAGATCATCGCAGGCGTCGTGATCAACATCTTCGCCCTCGGACTCACATCGTTCCTCGCGAGACGCGTCCTGTCGGAAGCGCCAGACCTGAACTCGCCCGGGCGGTTCACATCGTTCAAGATCCCGATCCTCGGGGACATCCCGGTGCTCGGTCCCATGTTCTTCGACCACGCGATGTTCGTGTATGTGACGTTCCTGCTGGTCCTGGTCGTGCACTTCGGTCTGTTCTACACCCGTTGGGGTTTGCGGTCCCGCTCCGTCGGTGAGCATCCGAAGGCCGCCGATACAGTCGGCATCGACGTGTACCGGACGCGGTACCGCAACGTGATCCTCGGTGGGTTCATCGCAGGGTTTGGTGGGGCGTTCTTCACCCTTTCGCAGGTTTCGCGCTTCGAGGAGAACCTGACGGCGGGAATCGGCTTCATCGGTCTCGCTGCGATGATCTTCGGCCGTTGGATGCCGTTCGGCGTGTTCGGAGCGGGGCTCGTGTTCGGGTTCGCGCTCGCCCTCCAGCAGAAGCTCGGGATCCTCGGAACGCCGATCCCGTCGGAGTTCCTATCGATGACACCGTACATCGTCACGATCATCGTCGTGGCAGGGGTCGTCGGACGAGCGAGGCCGCCGGCAGCCGACGGCAAGCCCTACATCAAGGACTGAGGGCCGACCGCGGACGTGACGCTTCGGTGATCACCGCTCGACGCCGAAGAATCGCACGTCCTCGAGGGCGAGCTCGTTGAACGGTGGGGCGTCTCCAACAGGTTCTGCGGGGTATGTGGTCGAGATGTCGACGCGCAATGTGAAGGTCTCGAGGCTCGCGATTCGGACACGCTGCGCCTCGTTCGAGTTGACCAGCCTTCCGCTGATGGGGACGTTGAGGTCGTTGACCGTGATCGTGTAGCCCTGGATCTTGTAGTTCTGCCTGAACTTCGTGTCGTCGGTGACGTTCTGGAACTCCATCTCGGTGATCTGCACCGGCGTGGCGAACGTGAACTCGAGCCAGGCGCCCACACCGCGTGCGCTCGCGTCATTCCACCGGGTCTCCGGGTCGCCATCGAGGAGGTTCTCGGGTCCAAAGCCCTCGGAGAGTTCCGAGCTCGCAGTGACGGATGCAGGCGTGAGCTCGGCGACGATGACCGGCTGTGTCGTTGTGGTGGAGGTAGACGTCGTCTCGGGTCCCGCGACCGAGGCTTCGCCACTGCGGAAGATGTTGATCATCAGGGCGACGAGGGCGACCACGAGTACGACCGCAGCGAGCACGCCGAGTGCTCGGAACCCGGGAGAGGTCCGGCCCACGGGCGCCGGAGCCAGGGGCATCGGCTCGGTGCTGAGCCGCGAACCGCAGCGCTCGCAGTGGTGGTTGAAGGGTTGATTCGGTGCCCCGCACGCTGGGCACGCAACGCTGTCGAGGGCGACGTGCTCAGTCGTCACATGAGCGGCAGGAACCACGCGATCACCGTTGGCGGATGGGAACCCGGAGTCGGTCGGCGAAACGGGCGTCCGTTGAGGCGTCGGGGTGGCAGGGAGCTCGAATGGCTCGAACAGGTCGTCGAACTTGTCGTTTCTGTCGTCGGCCATGCCATCCCCGTCCGTCGTCCCGAAGCCCTGTCGGAAGTTTCAGAGCGCCGCAGCGGTATTGTGCCACGGATGCCCACCCTCCTGTCGATACGAGTGGCCGAGCCGTGGACCGTGCCGTCGCAGGTGGCCTTCGTGGCCCTCGTCGTCATCATCGCCGGCATGGCGATGTGGCTCATCCACCGGTCCTGAATGTGTCGTACCGACGCCCTAGTGTCGCCGTATGAAAGGTACCAGCCGGTCCGCCAAACCCACCTACCTGTGTGTCACGTGCGGCCATCACTCGGGAAAGTGGTCCGGTTTCTGCCCACAGTGCAGGGCACAGGAGCCGCTTGTCGAGGCGGTTGCCCCGTCTGGCACGTCCGTCGGCGGTACGACGGAGCTGGTCCGTGCGATCGGCCGTGACTCAGGGGTCGCGGATCGGGAGGCGACAGGCATTTCCGAGTTCGATCGCGTACTCGGTGGCGGGATCGTCCCGGGTGCTGCCCTCCTCCTCGGCGGTGAACCCGGTGTCGGAAAGTCGACGCTGCTGCTGCATGTCGCTGACGCCCTCAGCTCTGACGATCGGATGGCCCTCGTCGCCACGGCGGAGGAGTCCCCCCACCAGGTGCAGATGCGGTCGAGGCGCATCGGCGTGGGTTCGGGGGGCGTCGCTGTCGCGTCGGTTGCCGACGTCGACGACATCATCGCGCTCGCCACCGAGCATCGCCCAGCGGTGCTCATCGTCGACTCCATCCAGACGGTGTCGTCCCTCGATGTGGGAGGCAGTGCAGGGGGAGTGACCCAGGTCCGGGAATCGGCGGCGAGGCTCATCGCTCACGCAAAGTCGACTGGCACGCCTGTCATCCTCGTCGGTCACGTCACAAAGGACGGGTCGATCGCCGGTCCTCGCACCCTGGAGCACATGGTCGACGTCGTCCTGTACCTCGAGGGC
>CAZYGP010000123.1:0-6715 GCA_964647265.1 uncultured Acidimicrobiaceae bacterium
GGAGGTGGCTCCTTCACGGTCGTTCGAAGGAGCCACCTTCCTCGTTACGGACATCCGCGTACCGGAACGATCCGTGGTCGGGTAGCTTGTGGGCATGGACCTCTACGCACGTGTCAACATCCTCGATGGAAGAGCCGTACGTCTCCTTCACGGGGACGTGAGCGATGCGATACCGCTCGACGACGATCCGGTCAATCGGGCGAAGGGATGGGTGGCCAAGGGCGCGGACAGGCTCCACATCGTCGACCTCGACGCAGCCGCGTACGGCGACTACAAGAATCGCGATCTCATTGCAGCCATCATCAAGGCGGTCAACGTCCCCGTCCAGGTCGGCGGGGGCGTTCGATCCCAGGTCGACGTGGAGCGGGTGCTCAACATGGGTGCATGGAGGGTCGTGATCGGGACCCTGGCGATCATCGACCAGGTTCTGTTCTGGGAACTGAACCGCAAGCATCCACACAGGATCGTCGTGGCGCTCGACGTGCATCCGGACCTCGAGATCTCGATCAAGGGGTGGACGGAGCGCACGGGCGAGTATCTCGAGGAGACGCTCATCAACCTCTCGGCCGGTGGCGCCGCCGCTTTCACGATCTCCGAGGTCGGCAGGAACGCACTCGTGGAACCGCCGAACTACGAAGCCCTCGAGATGGCGCTCGGCATCGTCGACGAACCCGTGATCGCCGCCGGGGGTGTTCGTGACCTCGACGACCTTGCACGGCTGGCGCGCCTGCAGGTGGACGGCAAGGGGGTTGCAGGTGTCGTGGTCGGACGCGAGGTGACGGCGGGACGGTTCACGCTCGAGGAATGTGTGTCAGCACTCGCCGAGTCTCGCGAGGTGAGGGGACCGTGGTCGCGTGCCCAGCTCGATGCAGCCATCATCCGCTACCGCAACCACGTGGGTGATGAACGAGCCGAGAGTGCGTACGACTTCGTCAACTGGCTCGTCACGACGAAGGTGAACGGACCCGATGTCGACTGACCTCCACGGTCTACTACGGTTGTTCGAGAGGTGACATCATGAAGAAACTGATCAAGGGTACGTTCCTCCTGCTTCTCGTGGTCGGCGTTGCGGCCGCGGTCGCGGCCACGGTGTCCCGCAAGAAGTTCGAGTCGATGAGTGACGACGAGATCCGGGACTTCCTCGCGGCGAAGCTGGAGGGCAAGGTCGCGGACGACCAGCTGTCGAGCATCCAGGATGCCGTCGTCGCCGGCGTTCGGGGACGACGACCGGGTGCTGCGGATCACTTCGTCGAGGACGTCGAAGAAGCCGTCGAAGAGCTCACAGGCGTCGCCGCGGAGGCTGCCGACACTGCAGGTGACGCAGTATCCGATGCCGCCCAACGGGCAGGCACCAAGGCTGCCGAGGCAGTCGAGTCCATCGCCGACGACGCGTCGTGACGTCGGCGCGGCACCCCTGACCGGGCGCCGTGTCGGTGTTTCGTCGGCTTCATACCGCCGGTGCAACCACCGGACGCGAGCTCCGTAGGTTGTCGTACGTGTAGAGGGCGAGGGCAGCCCAGACGAACGCGAACCCGAGGAGTTTGGCTGGCGTGAGGACCTCGTCGAGCACGACGACGCCGACGGTGAACTGGAGTGTCGGCGCGATGTACTGAAGAAGGCCGACCATCGAGAGCGGGATGCGTTTGGCCGCGGCCCCGAACAACACCAAGGGCACGACTGTGATCACACCTGCTGCGATCAGGAACGCCGACACGCCGACGGAATCTCCGAATGCCACGGTCTCGGCATCCCGGATGAAGGCGAGCACGGCGATCACGGGGACCACGACCACACAGATCTCGCCGAAGAGCGACACGAGGGGCGCAGGTGTGTCCGCCCGCTTCTTCAGGAGCCCGTAGACACCGAAGGAGAACGCGAGGACGAGCGAGACCCACGGAACGGAGCCGACCCTGAACGCGAGGCCGAGCACCCCTGTCGCGGCGATTCCGACTGCCCACCATTGGAGCGGCCTCAACCGCTCGCCGAGGAACACGACACCGAGGGCGACGGAGACGAGAGGGTTGATGAAGTAGCCGAGGGATGCCTCGACAACCTGGCCGTTCGTGACTGCCCACAGGAAGACCCCCCAATTCGTCAGGAGCAGTACCGCCGCGACCGCCGTCACGGCGAGCGTCCTTCGATTCCGGTAGGACCGGGCCACGATCGACCACTGCTTCTGGACCGTGATTGCTACGGCGAGTATCGGAATGGCCCACAGGATGCGATGGATCAGCAGGTCGGGTGTGCCGACCCCGTCGACCAGGTTCCAGAACAGGGGCGAGAGGCCCCACACGACATAGGCGATGACCCCGTACCAGACGCCACGGCGGAACTCAGTCATGTGGTGCCTCCCGCGGCCCCACGGCCGCGACGATTCGAGGGTCAGCGTTTCCTGTGTCCAGTGCACCGTACCGGTCACATGGTCGTTGGGCCGGCGTGCCCTGCCTTCGAGCGCCGGGATACGATCGGGCACCCCTCGCACGTCAGGTCGCGCGATCTTGTCACTGTCCCGGCGTACCGTGTCCTCCATGAGTCAGATCGTCGTCGCCCGCCTCGATGCCGCTCCGCCGAGGAGACACGACCACCGCGTTCGCTCGGTGTCGGTCGACTACGACCTGCTGCGGCGCCTCGATCACCTCATCGTCGACGACCGAGGGGCCCGCCAACTCGTCGAGATCGTCTGCGACGCGGTGGGAACACCGACTCCTCTGCTGCGCTTCCATGCAAGGCGATCGCCGTTCACCGGTCTCACCGAGGCACCCCGATGGCTCGCTATGGAGGCCGCGAAGCGTCGCGGCCGTGAGCCGGGGGATGCATATCGTGCGATTCCCGAGCACGGAGCCATCAGGCTCGGCAGGCGCACGACGCTGATGACCGTCGCCCACGAACTCGGCCACCACTTGGTGCACCATCTCGACAAGCCGGGAACGCCCGCACATGGGCACCAGTGGGTGGAACGATTCGACCAGGCGGCCGCCGTCATCGACGACACAATGAAACCGTAGGCTCGGTCCATGGAGTTGGGTGTCCAGGTCACCGGGCCATACAGCCACGTGTCGCAGGTGGTGGCGTTGTGCGAGAGGGCGGGCATCGCAGCGGTCGCCCTCGCAGACCACTACCTGTACGGGAGTTCGGATGCGGAGTTCACGGCACCGGCGTACGACTCGCTCGTCCAGGCCGCTGCCCTTGCGCGTGACACGAGCAACGTCGAGATCGTGATGCTCGTCAGCCCGATCACCTTCCGTCATCCAGCGGTCTACGCCAAGACACTCACCACCATCGACGAGATCTCGGATGGGCGCTTCGTGTTCGGGCTCGGTACCGGTTGGCACGACGGGGAACACGACGTGTTCGGCTTCGAGTACCCCTCGCTCTCGGAAAGGTTCGAATGGCTCGAGGACGCACTCGGGTACATCCGCTCCTACGTTGACGATCCTTCCGCCGGATACGAGGGCTCGGTCTGGTCCCGCCGGGCGATCGACCTCCACCCCCACACCCGACGGAACCTGCGGATCATGGTCGGTGGGGGAGGGCCGAAGAAGACACCGACACTCGTCGGCCGGTTCGCGAACGAGTACAACCTGTACCACCACACGGCCAAGGGCATCGACGAGCGGCTCGACACGATGCGACGGGCCGCCGAAGCCGCCGGTCGGGATCCCGATGCCATCTTCATCACCACCTGCTACCCGATGGTCGGCGGTTCCGACGCCCACGAGACCGAGGAGTTCCTCGCCGAGATGGGGAGCTCACGCGGCTTGAACGCAGGCGAGATGCGTCTCCGCCTCGGCGATCGCATCCCGATCATGACGTGGGATGCCCATGCTGAAAGGCTCGGTGAGTTCGAAACCCTCGGTTTCGAGCGGGTGTACCTCCAGACCGTCGCCCAGGTCGCTGGCGCAGTCGAGAGCGCGCTGGCCGTACTCGCATGAGGCTCCGGCCAGCCGAGCGACAGCGCTGCACCAGGCCCCCGAGCGGTTGACCGCCCCAGGTGACCGCCCCAGGTGATCGTCGGATGGTCGGGTAGTTGAATCGCACGGTTGTCATTCCCTACGATCCGTCGTGCGAGGAAAGGAAGACCCATATGCATTACGGACGCATACTCGCGGTCGTGGGTGTCATCATCGGTGTGGTCGGATTCATGTTGAAGAAGGCCAGCTCCGCAGGGGAGGCTGCCCTCGGGCAGCTCAGCCAGGCGAATCCGGCGTTCCCGTCGAGCCTCGACGAGAACACATGGAGCGCGCTCTACAACGACACGGCGGCTGCGGCAGTCGTGTTCGCCATTGCAATGGTCGGCGTACTTGCAGCGTCGCTGATCCCGCCGTTGAAGGAGCCGATGAAGCGCCTGATCGGCCTGTCGGTTGCCGTCCTGGGTGTCGTCATGCTCGCGATCGGCGTCTTCGCGACGCTCGGGGCGATGGATGATGCAGATGCCCTCACGGCGGCGTTCGCACAGGCTGCCGCTGCGGGAGCGGTCCCTGAGGCCTACACCGTCTCGATCGGATGGGGTTGGTACCTGCTGATCGCGGCAGGCGCCCTGGCCGCCATCGGTGGCGTCGTGAGCCTCATCGCACGGCCTGACGAGAACGCACTCGGCGCTTCCTGACGGGAGTACCGGACGCAGAAGGGCAGCGAAGGCTGCCCCTCTCTCGCGTCCGAGGTGACCCGCCCGAGGATTCCTGACCCTCGGTCTACCGGTCGGACGGCCGGTCGAGCCACACGAGGGGTATCTCACGCTCGGTTCGTGACTGGTAGGTCGCGTAGTCACCATACGCCTCGACGACCCGCGGCCACCATCGGTCCCTGTCCGTTGGATCCATCGTCGATGCAACGACCGTCTCGACCGTTCGTCCGATCCGCACCGTCGCTTCCGGCTCGGCCATGAGGTTGCGGTACCACTGGGGGTCATGGCGCCTCCCCCCGTAGGAGGCGACCACGATGAGGCGATCGTTCTCACGGAGGTAGAGGAGGGGCACCGTGTGAGAGGCCCCGGTCCTCTCTCCTGTCGTCGTGAGAAGGAGCATGTCGTTGTCGACGAGGCGTCGGCCGATCAGCCCACCGGTGGCCCGATACGTGATCGCGTGCAGTCGCGACAACACCTTGACCGTTCCGTCCCGCATCATGCTCCGATCGGTTGTGGGCACGTTACGCCCCGAGGCGACCATCGGTACCATTCGCGCGATCCAGTAGAGAGCATGGAGCATTCCGGGAATGGCCATGGCCCCAATCACGACTTCCGCATCTCGCCTCGCCCTCAGGCAGGTCCTGGGTCGAATCTCGGCTGGAACGCTCGAGGTCCGCTGGTCCGACGACACAGAGCAGGTCTTTGCCGGTTCCTCCCCGGGAGACATCGCCCGGATCGAGATCAGGGACGAGGCCCACCTCCTGAAAGCGCTCGTCGACGGGGGAGCGCTCGGCCTCGGCGCGGCCTATCTCGACGGTGCATGGGACGCGCCCGACCTTGCAGGGTTTCTCGAACTCGCCTCGACCAACGTCGACCTCACACAGTCCACAGGGTTCGGCTCGCGTCTCACGGCGGCTGCCCGTTCGTTCTGGGACCGCCGACCGTCGTTCGCCCGATCCCACACCATCGGCGAGATCGGCGACCACTACAACCTCGGGAACGACTTCTATGCGGCATGGCTGGACTCGACGATGAGCTACTCGTCTGCCCTGTTCGCTTCAGCGGGAATGACGCTCGAGGAGGCCCAGGAGGCCAAGTATCGGAAACTGTGCGAGATGCTCGACCTCCGCGAGGGGGATCGGGTCCTCGAGATCGGGTGCGGTTGGGGCGGCTTCATGGAGTACGCGTCCCGGCACCACGACGTCCATGTGACCGGCTTGACCCTCTCGGAGGAGATGGCGACCTTTGCTCGCAAACGCCTCGCCGATGCGGGGCTTGCGGACCGGACGGACGTCAAGCTCCAGGACTTCCGACACGAGAGGGCGATGTACGACAAGGTCGTGTCGATCGAGATGATCGAGTCCGTCGATGAGACGCACTGGGCACCCCTGTTCCATGCCATCTCGCGCGCCATACCCCCCGGAGGCAGGGCAGCGATGCAGGCGATCACGATCGATCCCCGCTACTACGACAACCTCCTCGTCAGGGAGGACTTCATCAAGCGCTACATCTTTCCGGGCGGCGCACTTCCGACCGTCGATGTGTTGAAGCGCCTCACCGTGGATGCAGGGCTGGAGTGGATGGGCTCATCAGCACACGGGGTCGATTACGCGGAGACGCTCCACCGGTGGGCGGAGCGCTTCGCGGCTGGGTGGGACTCGATCGCGGAGCACGATCCGGCATTCGATGACCGCTTCCGGAGGATGTGGCGTTACTACCTCGAGTACTGCGAGGCAGGCTTCAGAACGCGTCGCCTCGACGGAATCCAGTTCGCCATGGAGCGACCGATCTGACGCCAGTGGTCACCTCACCAGATGTCGACGCGATCGGCCGGACGGCGAATCATCGGGTCGTCGTGGGGGATGCCGAACGCATCCGCGAACGGGATGAGGTTGCCCATCGGGCCGCTCGCCCGAAGGTGGGACGGTGAGTGGGGGTCCGAGTTGACGAGCAGACGTAGGTACTCGTCGGTGTAGTTCCGACGCCAGACGCGTGCCCACGAAATGAAGAAGCGCTGGTGTGGCGTCAACCCCGCGATCGGCTCGGTGTCGTCGCCGAGCTCGGCTTCGAGGGCCCTCAGCGCGATCCTCA
>CAZYGP010000124.1:0-6688 GCA_964647265.1 uncultured Acidimicrobiaceae bacterium
AGCTCATCGAGGCGTGGAGGTCGAGTGGTCAGATTGAGTCGCTGACCAGTGATATCCTCCGCGAGCGGGCCCTCACCAGCCTCGTCGATGCGGCAATCCCCGTCGATTCGGATGGGAATCCCATCGACCTGACCCCGGTGCAGGTCCCTGACCGGAACAACGCGGAAGAAGCTGACACCGAAGAAGTTGCAGATGGATCCGAGGAGGCGCTCGTCGAGGACGGCGCCCCCGACGACAAATCGGAGGAAGAATGAGCTACCTGGTACCGACCGTCATCGAGAACACGCCTCGTGGAGAGCGTGCTTTCGACATCTACAGCAGGCTGCTCAAGGACCGCATCATCTTCCTCGGCACGCCGATCGACGATGGCGTCGCCAACATCATCATGGCCCAGCTGCTGCACCTCGAGGGCGAGGATCCCGACAAGGACATCAACCTCTACATCAACTCGCCGGGTGGCTCCACCTATGCGTTGATGGCCATCTATGACACCATGCAGTTCATCAAGCCAGCTGTCGCCACCTACTGCATGGGCCTCGCCGCCTCTGCCGCTGCTGTCCTGCTCGCGGCGGGCGCACCCGGGAAACGCTACGGGCTCAAGCACAGTCGCATCATGATCCACCAGCCCCACGTCTCGGGTCTCGGCGGCCAGGCCACGGACATCGAGATCCATGCGCGTGAGATCCTCAAGACACGCGAAGACATCAACGAGATCCTCGCCCTCCACACGAACAAGCCCCTCGAGACGGTGCAGTACGACACCGAGCGCGATTATTGGCTCGGTCCCGAGGAGGCGATCGAGTACGGTGTCCTCGACTCGATTCTCAGTAGCAGGCAACTCGAGGCTGTCTCGAACTAGGAGTTCTCCGTGGCAAAGTACGAAGGATCCGAACTGCTGAAGTGCAGCTTCTGCGGCAAGTCCCAGAAGCAGGTCAAGAAGCTGATCGCGGGTCCCGGCGTGTACATCTGCGACGAGTGCATCGAGCTGTGCAACGAGATCATCGAGGAAGAGCTTTCGGGAACCGAGGAGATCTCGTTCTCGGAACTGCCGAAGCCGCACGAGATCTATGACTTCCTCGAGGAGTACGTCGTCGGGCAGTCGCAGGCGAAGAAGGTCCTGTCGGTCGCCGTATACAACCATTACAAACGTGTACGGGCGGGTCAGCGCTCGACCGACGAGGAAGTCGAACTCCAGAAGTCCAACATCCTGATGATCGGACCGACCGGATCCGGCAAGACGCTGATGGCCCAGACCCTCGCGCGGCTCTTGAACGTGCCGTTTGCGATCGCCGATGCCACCGCCCTCACCGAGGCCGGGTACGTTGGCGAGGACGTCGAGAACATCCTGCTCAAGATCATCCAGGCGGCCGACTTCGACACGAAGCGGGCCGAGCAGGGAATCATCTACATCGATGAGATCGACAAGATCGCACGCAAGGCCGAGAACCCCTCGATCACGCGAGATGTCTCGGGCGAGGGCGTCCAGCAGGCACTCCTGAAGATCCTCGAGGGTTCCGTCGCATCGGTGCCCCCGCAGGGTGGCCGCAAGCACCCCCACCAGGAGCTGATCCAGGTCGACACGACGAACATGCTGTTCATCTGCGGAGGTGCGTTCGCCGGGCTCGAGAACGTCATCGGACGGCGGATCGGTGGCAAGAGCGTCGGCTTCGGCGCCGACGTCAAGGCCCGCAACGACGCCAAGGCGTCTGCCGAGGTCATGGAACACGTCATGCCGGAGGACCTGATCAGCTATGGGCTGATCCCCGAGTTCATCGGCAGGCTCCCTGTGATGACCACCGTTGCCGACCTCGACAAGGAGTCGCTCGTTCGCGTGCTGACCGAACCGAAGAACGCGATCGTCAAGCAGTACGCGAGGTTCTTCGAGATGGACGGCGTGGAGCTCCTCTTCACCGAGGATGCCCTCGACGCGATCGCGGAACAGGCGCTCAAGCGCGGAACCGGTGCGCGCGGCCTTCGCGCCATCATGGAGGAGGTTCTGCTCGACACGATGTACGAGCTTCCCTCTCGAACAGATGTCGCGCGTGTCGTTATCGACGGAACCGTGGTGCGTGAGCGTGTGAACCCGACCCTCGTCCCCATCCAGGACATCGTCTCTGCCCCGCTCCCCGAAGAGCGCACCGCCTGATCGTGGCCGCTGTGCGGCGCACGCAGGAGGTGTGACCGTGGGCAACGCATGGCCGAGGACGGCCAAGGTCGCGTTCGTCGGATCCCACGGCATCCGCAAGACAACGGCGGTGCACGGCTTCGCGAACGCCATGCAACGTGCGGGGAGATCGGTCGAGCATGGCCGCGAAGTCGTCCGTGACAACCCGCTCGGCATCAACGAGGGTGCGACCGGCGAGGCGCAATTGTGGGTACTCATGTCCCAGGTCCGCCAGGAGCTCACCTTGAGCCGGAGATCGGAGGTCCTCGTCCTCGATCGCGGCGTGATGGACAACTTCGCCTACTACCTGAGAGCGTGCGGGGGAGAGGATCCTTTCTCGGTCGAGCCACTCGTGCGTGCCTGGTCAGCGACCTACGACATGGTCGTGAGGCTCCTCCCTGACGTCGATCTGAGGGATGACGGTGTTCGCTCGACATCCGACGAGTTCCGTTCCGACATCGAGGGCATCCTCGACGACCGCCTCGACGGATTGGTCGACGGTCGGAGCCTCGTGCTCGAGAACGCCTCGAGCATCGACGACCGATACGACTGGTGGCCACTCGCGGAGCGGCTCGCCGCTCTGATGGGTGAGCCGCTGTACGCAGGTGGTGTCCCCCGACGCCGAATACGCCCGCAGAGGCGCTCCTCGAGGGAGGTACCCCAACTCGAACTCGAGATCTGAACGTCCTCCTCGCGACACGGCGGCGCGCGAACGGGTAGGGTCGCCGACACCAAGGGAGGACCATGCCCAGCATCCCCACGATTCCGAAGTCCGGCACCGAACTCGAAACGCTCGTCGCCTTCCTCGATTTCCAGCGAGCGGTGATCATCGACAAGTGCGGTGGCTTGACGGCGTCGCAGCTCGCCAGGCGTCTCGAACCATCGTCCCTCACCCTGCCGGGAATCGCCTACCACCTGGCCGTCGTCGAGGAGGACTGGTTCCAATCCGACTTCGCAGGCGGCGACCTCGGCGAGCCATGGGCATCGATCGATTGGGATGCCGATCCCGACTGGGAATGGGACGTCGCCCCGACGATGGCCATCGATGACGTCCTCAACGCCTACCGGGAAGCGATCGCGCGTTCCAACGAGATCGTCGCGGCCGCTGCGTCCCTCGATCAGCTGTCGGCCAGGGCCCATCCTCGCACGGGTGAACGCTGGTCGCTGCGGTGGATCCTCGTCCACATGATCGAGGAGACGGCCCGCCACGCAGGCCATGCCGACCTGATCCGCGAATCCATCGACGGCGAGGTCGGCGACTTCAGGTCCGAGTAGCCCCCATCGGGATCGACACGCGCGCCTTCAACGCAGGAGCGTGTCGAGAGCGGCGCGGACCCGTTTCTCGCTCACCGGGCCACTCGCGCCGATGGGTTGGGCGAAGAGGCTCACCCGAAGCTCCTGGAGCATCCACGCGATGTTGACGAGCTCCGGTGACCACGCGAGGAGCTCGGTGAGCCGATCGTGCTCGTTCTCGAGCGCACGGACGCGCACCATTCGCTCGCGATCGCGGTCGGGATGTTCGGCGACCTTCGTCAATCTCCAGGTGGCGCCGTCGGCGTATCGACGGACGTCGGCGAGTCTCGACGCCCCGACGGCTGTGAGGAACCCGGGGAAGATGATGCGATCCATCTGTTCCTCGATGTCGGTGATCACATCGGCGAACGTCAGCGGGGTCGCGTCCAACGCTGCCGCAAGCCGATCGAGGGCTACGAGCACCTCCGACGCCTCAGGTCCGATCGCCTCGAGGGCCTCGGGGAGCCGGTCCTTGACGACGGTCAGGAGCGACCGGAACGCCGACTCCTCCCATGGAACAGCACTGTCGGCAAGCACGGAGTCGAGAGCGCAGTCCAGAACATCGGCAAGGAACTCCCGGTACGACGTGTAGGGACTCGCCGTGATCGACAGGGCAGAAGCGGCACCGACAGCTGATCGAGCGAGCCTCTCCGGTGATGGGAGGTTGACCATGATGAGCGTCCGCAACCCCGCCCACATCTCATCCGCCTGCTCGTCCCTGCTCGCAACGAGTCGGATCGACACGGAGTCCCCCATGTCGACGAGTGTCGGGTACACGGTCACGGGATGCCCGCTCGCAGATACGACCACGGAGTCGGGAAGGGAGCCGAAGTCCCACCTGACGAGGCCATCGCGCTCGAGCGGGTGACCTGGCTCCCCAACGGCCGCCCGTGCGAGGTCCAGCAGCTCCGATCGCAGGGCGGCGAGGTCACGCCCGTGTGCGACGACGGTGCCATCGCCATCGACGATGCGAAACCTCGGCCACAGGTGGTCGGGGACGCGCATCGGATCGAAGTCATCGGGTGCGATGACCTGGCCACCGGCCCTGGTCAATTCCCTGGCGAGGGTCTCGAGGAGAGGGCCCGACGTCGGATCGAGACGCTCTGCGAGCTCGGCACTCTTGGCGCCGAGCGGTGCGAATCGGCGCCTGTGATGCTTCGGGAGCGAGCGGAGCAGTGCATCGATGAGATCCGTACGGAATCCCGGGATCGTCCACTCGAAGACCGTCGGGTCGATCCGATCCAGGGCAGCGACCGGGATGTCGACGGTCAGGCCGTCGCTGTCGCTGCTCGTGTCGAACTCGTAGGCAAGGTCGAGGACGAGGTCGCCGTAGTCCCACTCGGTGGGGAAGGCTTCCTCGTCGGCGGACGCGGCCGTCGCCGCGATCAGGTCATCGATGGTCAGATCGAGGAGATCCGGGCGTGCGCTCCGTGCGTCCCTCCACCAGCGATCGAATGTCGCAACCGACGTGACATCCTCAGGGATGCGTCGATCGAAGATCGCCGCGAGCTCGTCGTCCGGGATGAGGAGGTCTTCGCGTCGCTCCCTGGTCTCGATGTCGATCACCTCCGAGATCCGTGCGTCGTTGTGGGCGGCGAATGCGTGGTGTGTCTCCCACTCGCCTGCGACGAGGGCGTGCATGATGAACAGCCTTCGAGCGAGGTCAGGGTCGAACCGGTCGAGCTGCACGATCCGCTCGCTCGAGACCGTCATTCCCAACAGCGTGACCGTCTCGCGCGCCACGGCCGAACCGCGAGGTTCGTCCCACCACGGATCCGACAACGTCCGTGTGATCAGGTGCGCTCCGACCCGCTCGATCATGGCGGGATCGATTGCCGCGACGCCCGCCGCCCAGGTACGCGTCGTGGTGACGAGCTCGGCGGCCATCACCCATTCCGGTGCCGCCCTGAAGAGGACGGATCCCGGTCGGATCGAGAAGGTCATTCCCCGCGCACCGCGGTATCCCCACCCGTCGGGATCCTTCTTTCCCACGTGGGAGAGCAGGCCGGAGAGGATCGACTCGTGGATGAGCTCCGGTCGTGCGGGCTCACGGTTCGGTTTCATACCGAGGTCCGCGACCACCCGTCGCAGTTGGGCCCTGATGTCCTGCCACTCGCGCACGCGACGCCAGTTGAGGTACTCCTTGCGGCACATGGTGCGGAACTGGTTCGACGTCAGCTCGTTGCGCTGGGTCCGGATGTGGCTCCACAGGGCCAGCAGGCCCGTCAGGTCGGACGCGGTCGCCATGAAACGGCGATGCATCTGATCGGCCGCCTCCTCCTTCCCGAGGGGCCGTTCCCTCGGGTCCTGGATCGCCAACGCACTGACGATGGTGAGCACCTCGTCGAGGCACGCGTTGTCGTTCCCCGCAAGGACCATCCGTCCCAAACGCGGATCGAGGGGCAACCGGGCGAGTGTCACGCCGATGGGTGTCAGCCACTTCCTGGTACCCGGTTCGGCATCCGTGATGGCTCCGAGCTCGTGGAGCAAGCCGATGCCGTCCTTGATCGAGCGGGTGTCCGGCGGTTCGATGAACGGGAAACCCTCTATGTCCCCCAACCCGAGGGCGGCCATCTGGAGCATCACGGAGGCCAGGTTCGTCCGCCGGATCTCGGGATCGGTGAACTCGGGTCTGCCCTCGTGGTCATCCTCGTCGTAGAGCCGGATGCACACCCCGGGCCCGAGCCGACCGCATCGCCCGGCGCGCTGTGCCGCCGATGCCTTCGAGATCGGCTCGATCGGCAGTTGCTGGACCTTGGTGCGGCGCGAGAACCGCGAGATCCGTGCCATGCCCGTGTCGACGACGTACCGGATCCCCGGAACGGTGAGCGAGGTCTCGGCGACGTTGGTTGCGACCACGATCCGCCGCCCCGTGTGGGAGGCGAACACCCTGTGCTGCTCTGCGAGGGTCAGTCGACCGAACAGTGGCAGGACCTCGGTGTGTCGGAGCCGCATCTCGGTGAGGGCGTCGACGGCGTCGCGAATCTCGCGCTCGCCAGCACAGAAGACGAGGATGTCCCCTGGACCCTCCTGGGTCAGCTCGGTTACGGCGTCACAGATCGCCTGGGTCTGATCCCTGGGTTCAGCGGTCCGGTCGTCGACGCTATCGGCGAGAAGTGGTCGATACCGAACCTGGACCGGGTAGGTGCGCCCCTCGACCTCGATGACCGGAGCGCCGAAGTGCTCGGCGAAGCGCTCGGTGTCGATCGTGGCCGAGGTGATGATCACCTT